>CAYPMK010000005.1:0-15579 GCA_964411885.1 uncultured Bdellovibrionales bacterium | reverse complement strand
GCATCAGACATCCTTGGGCGTTACGGTGGAGAGGAATTCTGTGTCATTATGAGTGAAGCAACGGTTCGTACAGCATTAGATGTTGCAGAAAGAATAAGAAAAGCTGTAATAGGTAATAACTTTGTATTTGAAGGCAATAAACTAAATATAACCATAAGTGGAGGAGCAGCAGAAGTCGGCAAAACCACAGATACATCTAAAACACTTATAGATATGGCAGACAAAGCCCTTTATAAAGCAAAACAAAGTGGAAGAAACAAGGTTTGTTCTAGTTAATAGTTATATTTGAAAGATAGCTGGTCTTATTTTTGGTGTTCTTGTTATTGGTATTCTCGAACAACTTAAAAGCTTCTCCCCTAAGATTGTTCTTGGCTATAAACCTATAGAATTCCCTAATAAGAGGGCTATTTCTGTAGTTCTTTGGATTGAACAGATTAGTGCTTTTTTCTCTTACTACATTAATATCCATAAAAACTCCTTATACATAGATATGCATTTTAGGCCAAAATTAACTAGTGTAATGTAGCACAACAAGGCCCTTTTGTCAAGTAATGGTTTTGCGCAAAGAACAAGATCTACGTCGACAAATCAAGACAAGTTTAAGCTTTTTTGACATATCAAAAAAATCATTTTATGATTATAAGTGTTTTTATTAGTCGCTGTAGTAAATTTAATTAAAATTTATTAAAAAACATTAAGTTTTTATTTTTTAGTTGCATTAAAACTGGTTTATACTTTATAAAGAGCTTTCAAAAAAAAGAACTAAGGAGATAAAAAGAATTGATCAAAAATAATGTTGGTAAACATGTGTTAGTAGATATGCATGGATGTGATCCAGAACTTCTCAAGAAAGTTGATTTTATATCAGACGCTATGCATCAAGCTGCAAAAAAATCAAAAGCAACTATAGTTGGTAAGTTCTTTAAACAATTTGATCCTTGGGGAGTTAGTGGAGTCATAGTAATAGCAGAAAGCCACATTAGCATACATACATGGCCAGAACATGGTCTGGCTTCAATAGATTATTTTTCATGCTCAGATGAACCAATGATACACCTTGCAGTCGAACATCTTTCAAAAATGCTTGGAGCAAAAGAAATGCAAATAGCAGAACTAAGAAGAGGCAACATGGAAATGCAAAGATGTTATGAAGTTCGTAATAGACCAGAGGTTTGTAATGAAATGGCTGTATGAGATGTTCCCTGCAGAAGGCAAGGACGCTCATCTTTCTTATGGGTACTCAGTAAGCAACACTTTATTCTCTGAAAAATCTAAATACCAACAAGTAGACATAATAGAGAACCCAGTTTATGGCAGGGCTTTGTTCCTTGATAAACTAATGATGACCACAGAAAAAGATGAATTCATATATCACGAACTACTCTCTCACATACCAGCTTCTATGATAAAAGCCCCAGAAAGAGCACTAATAATAGGCGGTGGGGATGGTGGTATAGCAAGAGAACTTTGCAAGTATAGTTCTATGAAAGAAATAATCGTAGCAGAAATAGATGATATGGTAATAGAGGCTTCAAGAAAATATATCCCCTCTATCGCCTGTGGTTTTGATGACCCAAGAGTTAAAATACAAATAGGGGACGGGGCAGCTTTTGTTTCAAAACAAGAAAGTAAATCCTTTGATCTAGTCTTAATAGATTCGACAGAACCTTTTGGACCAGGAATAACCTTATATCAGGAAAAATTCTACGCTGAGTGCTACAGAGTACTAAAAGATAACGGACAACTATCTGCACAAGGTCTTGCTCCATTCATACATCAGGAAAGCCAAAAATTAATGTATCAAACATTAAGAAAAGTGTTCAAATGGGTAAAACCATATATGGGTGTTATACCAACATATCCAACATCCCTGTGGTTATTCTTTCACGCGGCCAAAGTTGAGCAAGATGTTCTTAAAGAAAAAGCTGGCCAAATACCAACAAACACAAAATATCTAACTAAAGAATTAAGCAAGGCAACATATAATATACCAAGGTTTGTACTTAATAACCTAGAGCTCTAAACAAATTTACTCTCTAAGAAGACCTTTATGTTTTGCCTCTACAGCCTCATAACAATCTATTATACTTCTAACATAATCCCTTTTTTGTTGATAAGTTCCGGGGTAAAAACTCCTTTTTAGACCATAAATTACACAGTTCTTTAATTGTCTATAACTAAGATCAAAATGTTCTACTGCAAGCTCTAGCTCTTTTGAAACACTCGTCTTTGAAACGGTCCTGTTGTCAGTACATAACGAAACACTAAGTTTATTGTCCAGCATCTTCCTAAAACTATGGTTCTCTAGTTTACCAATGCTAGGATTTGTTTGCATATTGCTAGTTAAACAAACCTCTATCGTTATTCTCCTGTCAGCAATATATTGTACCAGCCTATTTATAAAATCTTTTTTATCCTTTATTTGCTTACTCTTTATCATCTCTTCTGAGAATAAATAGTAACCATGACCTATCCTATCAGCATAAAGCTCTGTTATGGCCTGAAAAATACTTTCAGCCCCAAAAGCTTCTCCGGCATGAACTGTTTTTTTAAAGAAATTCCTGTGTGCAAGAGCATAGGCTTCTCTGTGTTCTACTGCAGGATGACCTGCTTCTGCTCCAGCTAGGTCAAAACCTACGACGGGGTAACCTTTGTCTCTAGCTTTTATCATAGAAAGCACCAACTCATAACTTGCAAGAGCGCTTATCCTTGTGTGAGAAGAATGTTTATGTACCTCTGTAAATTTATCGAAATAACTAGAAACACCTGCTGGTATTGCCCTCATCGCACAAGCGATTATCCCATATTCAAAAGCAGGTAATTTTCCAGCTTTTACTGAGCTGCTGGAATTATGTTCTTTTTTAGCTTTATCCATTCCTCTGCTAACAGCTCCTATGACATCGTCCATTTCCATTTTTTCATTTATATGGAATTGTGGAGCAAAACGGACTTCTACATAATACACACCCTCTTTGATATTATCCTGCACGAATTCATAAGCTATCCTTTCAATGTTCTCTGGTGTTTGCATTACAGCTATAGAATATCCAAAACCCTGAAGGTAATCTGGTAGGTCTTTGTAGTTATCCTTAAATACCTTTTCGTAAAGTCCTTCTTCTGTATAACTCGGTAATTTAAGTTTGGTATCTTTTGCCAACTCTATAAGTGTAGGGACCCTTAAAGATCCATCAAGATGAACATGAATGTCACTCTTTGGTATCTCTTTAATGAACTCTTTTAATTTATTTTTATTCATATAAATATAATAGAGCTTTTTAACGATATATGGAAGACAAGTTTTTAGTGTCCTATTTCTTTTGACAAGCAAAGCTTTGCATGGGAAAAAGCTATTATTATGGATGTAACAACTTTAATACTTAAAGCGGATCTTTTCATTAAATTGGTCTTGCTATTGATGCTAGTTTTCTCTGTTATCTCTTGGGCTGTCTTTTTCTCTAAATTCTCATTCTTAAAAAAGACACAAAAAGAATCAGAGCTCTTTTACTCAAAATTTAGGACCTCAAGGAACATGGAGGACATCTACATAGAAGCTACAAGGTATAATGATGCATACCTTGGTCTTTTATATTCTGCAGGATACACAGAAATAAAAGAACTAACAACAAAGGCAAGCCTTGAAAAAGACGGGATAGATAACGTAGAAAGGGCCATGATAGCAAAAAGAGACAACATAGTTAATGCACTGAGCATGAAAATATCGTTCTTGGCTACAGTTGGATCTTCTACTCCATTCATAGGACTATTGGGTACTGTATGGGGGATCATAAACTCTTTCAGAGGATTAGCTCTACAACACAACAACACGCTTAGTGCTGTTGCTCCCGGTATAGCAGAAGCATTAATTGCTACAGCGATAGGACTTCTTACAGCTATACCTGCTGTTATTTTTTATAACCACATAACCAGTAAAATAGAGAAAATAGAACAAAGGTCTAACAGCTTTATAAATGAATTTATAAATATGACATACAGATCTTACATACAAAACCAACAGCCTCAAAAAGTAAAAGGGGATAAAAGATCTAATGGAACTAAAAAGGACATCCAAGAAAACGTTCAATGACATCAACATGACTCCATTCGTGGACGTTGTATTGGTGCTACTTATAATATTCATGGTAACAGCTCCCATGTTGGAGCAAGGGATAAAGCTTAATCTTCCTGTAGCAAAAGGAGGAGCCTTAGACAAGCAAGAAGAACCAGTTGTAATTTCGCTAAGAGACAATCAATCTGTGTTAATTAATTCTCAAGAAGTTTCTGAACAAAGTTTAAATAAACGAATAGAACTTATGTTCAAGAATAGAAAAGATAAAAACATATTTATAAAAGCAGATTCTAAACTACCTTATGGTTTTGTAGCAAAAATAATAAGTAAGATAAAAGAAGGTGGAGTGGAAAAAATAGGACTGGTAACAGTTCCACCAGAAAATCAATAGAAGATGGAACTTTTCTACACATATCGACGATGGTTATTAATATCAGTATCTGTTCACGTAACTTTGATCTTTTTTATCTTGTTCATTAACAGAACAAGGTTCCTTAAACCTCTTTTAATGACGCCAAGTGGTGGAGCTGCCTCAAGTATAAATGTGGACGTAGTCGGGCTCCCTAACATATTAAAAAAAGATCTAGCTACTTTATCACAAGATAACATCCAAAAAGAAGAAACCGCAGAAAAAGATGAAATGGTATTACGAGACAACACCAAAATAGTAAAAGATAAAACAAAACTAGTGCAAGAATTAAAAAAATCTATAGACGACAAAGAGAATTATCTAAAAAGGATAAAGATAATAAAAGGTTTAAAACAAAACAACAATTCTGTAACAAGTTCTGGAAAAGGTATGGGTAGCGGAACAGGTAATGGAGATGGTAGTGGCCAAGGAACTGGATCAGGAGAAGTGGTTGGCAGTCCTTATTTTACAACTATAAAAGAACTAATAAGATCATACTGGAACATCCCAACATGGATGAGATCAGAGGGCCTGAACGCTCAAATAACAATAAGGATTGGCAGTAACGGAGAATTAAACAGCATAGAGCTAAGCAAACCATCTGGTGATAGTGATTTTGATAAATTGGCATTCCAAGCAGTAAAGAGTGCAGCACCATTCACACCGCCACCACCATCTATAAAAGATCTAGTCGATAACGGTATTGTATTATCTTTCCCTTAGTAATTTATTAGAACACTTCTACAGGTAATTTACCAACAGGTTCAAATTTACCGACCAAAACTTCTGCTAAAGCTTTTAATGCTTGTAGTCTAAAACTATAGGCACACAAATATGCATCAGCAGATATCACATCAGAATACATATAAGGTGAATCTAGTGAGGCTACTATAACAGGCTTAGAAGTTTTCTTCTTTATCATATTGGCTACTTCTGTTTGGCTTTGATCAAGTACAGCAACAAGATATGCCGACGTATTTTTGTCTTTAGAAACAGCTTTGTTGACAATATTAACCACTTCACTACTTTTTAGTTTTAAACGCATTTTTACCAGATCGTTCTTGAGCCCCATTGAATTAAGTTCATCAGCAAGATATGCAAATGGGCTAACCACCACGATCCTTTCAGAATTACTCAAAGGTATTATGTTCTTAAAATTCTTAACTACAGTGATAGATCTTTCAGAGATCAGCTGGGCTATCTGTTGATGTAACTTGTTGCCCACTATTTTTCTAACATCCTCTATCTTGGGGTCTGGTGTTTCTTCAAAAAGTCCTCTTTTAAGTTTAGTTTTTATTATTCTCTTAACTGACTGGTCTATTCTTTCTTCACTTATTAAACCAGTCTTAACTGCTTTTAATAAAGAGGTATATGCCTCGTCCTTGGCCCTGTCTGTCCACACAACTGTTATTATGTCACAACCAGCAAGCACTGCATTAATGGCAGCTTTTGATATACCACCATCTTTTGTTATAGCTTGCATTTCCATATCATCAGTAACAACAAGCCCCTGATATTTCATTTGCTCTCTTAATAATCCATTTATTATTTTTTTAGAGAGTGTAGCTGGCTTTCCACTAGGATCCAAACTCGGTACACTTATATGAGCAGTCATTATTGAATCAACACCACTCCTTATAGCAGAACGGAAAGGCTTAAGATCTGTGGCTAATATTTGATCATAACTTTTATTCAAAGAAGGCATTTCAAAATGAGAGTCTCCACTTGTATCACCATGCCCCGGAAAATGTTTTGCTGTAGCACTAACTCTTCTAGATTGTATGCCCCTTATGTAAGAAGATCCAAGTTTAGCTACCATATCAGGATCGCTACCAAAAGACCTCACACCGATAACTTCATTATCCTTTGAAGTATTAACGTCTATTACGGGTGCAAAATTAACATTTATGCCCAACATTTCTAAGTCAACGGCCGTAAGCTTACCAGCAAGAAAACTTAATTCAGAAGACCTCGTAGCTCCAATGTTCATGTTGCCGGGGAGTGTGGTACCAAAATTCTTTATCCTCATGACCTTGCCGCCTTCCTGATCTATGGCTATAAAAACAGGAACTTTATTCTTAGCAACAGAATAATTTTGGAGTTGTCTTGTCATAGAAGACAATTGTGATTGATCCTCTATGTTGTGAGTAAATACCACTAGACCACCAACATTGTACTTGTCTATTAGGCGAAGAGCATCCTCGCTGGCTTTAGTACCTTTAAAACCATAGACCATCATCTGTCCTATTTTTTGTTCAAGGCTCATGCGAGATATTATCTTGTCTGTTCTCTTCTCAAGATAAGACTCATCAACACTAATACTTTCCTGATCTAAAAGATCATAGGAGTAGCATGTAGAAATCAACAATCTTACTATAATGAATAATATAACCATAACCCTGTTGTTATTATAGGTCAGGAATGTAACTGTTCAACAATTTTTATTATATCAAAGATATCGTCGAAAGGTTTTTTCAAGAAAAGGTCTGCGCCAAGGTCTTTTGCATTTTGTATACTTTCTGGTGTAGTGTAGCCACTCATCATGACTATCTTGGTGCTAGGAACGTTCTTCTTTAGTTCACGCAGAACATCGGTACCGGATACACCCGGCATCTTAACATCTAAAAAAACAAGCTCAGGTTTAAGCTCTTTTGCTTTTTCAAGTACTTCATGACCAGATTCAAATATGTGGACTTCATAGCCCTGCTTAGAAAGGATCCTGTTAAGAGCCGTCAAAATTATCTTTTCATCATCTATTATAAATACTCTCATAAACCTCTTTTACCGAATAATACATCAAGAATGGTCCACGCTCCAATCCCAACAAGATAATAATAGAACTTATAAAAGCTCACTGAGCTAAATATCTTCACACAGATAGAGGCAAGGATCATCGTCAACAAAGTTAAAATACCAATCCATATTAAATTGTTTTCTAAAACAGAAGATATAGCTTCAAAATCACTCACCGTATATGCAAGTCTTATAAAAATTACAGGTGTTAAAGATAAAAAAGTAAACTTAATTAGATGTTTTTTTTCTACTCCCAAGAACTTGCCTCCACCCATTAGAATAGCCATTCTTGATGCCCCCGGTAAAGATCCCAAGAATTGTAAAGAAGCAAAAATGAAAAACTCCTTATAAGAGAACAATCGCCCGTCCATTTTAATATGAGCAAAGGTCTCTGGTATCCTTAATGTTAGACCAGAAACAATTAACATAGAGCCTATAAGGTACATATTGTTGTTTAGATCTGGCAAAAACTCATAAGACAAATAACAAGCTACAACAACACCAATAATTGATATCAACATGTTAAGCGATCTTAATTCTGTACAAACTTGTTTTATCGTACCTCTTCCTATTAAGATAAGTCGTAATCCCTTAAAAAATTCTTTAAATATTTTGTAATAATCAAAAATAAAATATAAGAACAAGCCCAAACCCATAGATGATAGACAAAGAATCCTAATTTCATTAGTTATAGACGGATAATTAAAATAATAATTTATAAGATCAGCATGTGACTCTGCTCCTAACGGCAGTATATCAAGTACTATATATCCAAGAAATCTCAGAAATTCATAAAACATCTATTCTCTCCATAAAGGCAATTCGATCATAAATTCTGTGCCTTCACCAACTTTACTTAGAACATCTATTCGTCCACCATGTTCTTGTATTATACCATTACACACAAACAGGCCAAGTCCAGTACCCTTACCTTTATCTTTAGTCGTAAAAAAAGGTTCAAATATTTTTGATAACAGTTCCTGCGGTATACCTACTCCATTGTCCTTAACCGATATATTGCAAGTACGATCACTAGAACTAACCTTTATTGTTATTTCTCCTCTATCACCAGAAGCATGAACTGCATTTGTAATAAGATTAAATACGACCTGTTGAAGTTCCCCTAAGTTACCATTTACCTTAATATCCTTTTCTTCAACATTAACATTAAGTTTATGACCTTTTAGACATATGTTAAGTAAAGGTATAGTGTCCTTAACAACTCTATCTAAAGACACTAATTGTTTGCCGTCATTAGAACTATCTCTAGAAAAATCCAAAAGGTTGGAAATAATACTTTTACCCCTTAAACAAGCTTTTTCTATTTCATCAAGATCAGAATATATTTGGTCTGTGGCAGGAACTTCTTTTTTTAAGATCTGTGAATAAGCCAGAACACCGCCCAAAGGATTATTTATTTCATGAGCAATGTTAGAAGCAAGCATCCCTAATGCTGCGAGTTTTTCTGACTGTATTAGTTGTTTGTAGAGCTTGAACTCCGCGCTTTTATCATTATTGTACTGTATCACAGAGTTTATAGAGCCATCCTCTTCAAAAACAGGATATGAACTTGCAGAGATGTTGTTCATATCAAAACACGGAGAAACATCACCATATTCAAAAGACTTATTCTCTTTAGTTTTCTTAACAAGACATTCTTGGCAAACATCATTAGAGCCTCTAAAAACCTCATAACATTTTTGACCCATTAGTTCTGTAGATGTTTTATCCAATATCTTCTCAACAGCATTATTTACTCTCAGCACAATATAGTCTTTTGAAACTAGGAACAATGGATCAAGTATCGAATTAAAAGTATTCTCCCATTGTTTTAATGAAGTCTGAAGATGATTTGTAGTTATAACTCTCTCCAGAGCAACCCTTATAGACAAAGAAACATCCTTTAAACGTAAAGTTTCTTCTCTATCAAAGATCTTTTTACTCTTTCTTGCCAAGACCACCATAAAAACTTTGCATGGATCCTCTGGCGTAACTAATGTTATGGGATAAATAAGCATAGAATTAATATCTTTTGTGCTAAAGAGATTCTCTTTTAGATCCTGAGAAGCATATATAGAACTTAGTATCAGAGGCGAATAGTTGCCAGACCTGATATTATTTATCAGATCATTTATAGAAGCAGATCTATCTATATTTATCGTTTTCTCACTATTAGTAGAATAGACAAAAAACTTGTTTGTTGACGTAGTTAACTCTGCTATACAAGACATATCACATTCCACTATATTAGATATTCCAGACAAAGTAGAAGAAACAAGTTCACTAAAATTCCTTGCAGAAGAAATGTTCTCTAACATTTCATTTATAGAATTAAGGTTATCTTGAAAAACTGATATATCTTCTTTTGATCTTTCTATTTTCTTTGCACTAAGTTTTAGTTCTCTTTCTATCATTGATGCAGTTAGTTCTATTTTGTTGTTCTTATCCTTAATATCTTCTACCAACTTAATATTCTGTCTTATAATAGACGACCGCTTAAACGCTGAATAAAGGACCATCTTAAGATGTTCGTCATCCCATGGTTTTGTAATGAACCTAAAGACCCCGGCCTTATTAATGGCTTCTTCAGCTATCTGAGAAGAGCTATAACCTGTAAGCATTATTCTCGCTATATAAGGTTTTTCCCTAGAAAGAGACTCAAGGAACTGTGCCCCTGTGAGTTCAGAACCTAATGAGTAATCTGATATAACTACGTCAAGTTCTGTGGTCTTTATGATTTCAGAGGCTTCCTGTATAGAAGAACAAACAGTTATATCAAAATCATCTCTAAGACTTCTTTGTATTGCGGAGAGTATTGGCTTTTCGTCATCAACAACAAGTATCCTTGGCTTCATTAAGGATCACTCCCAAGGGTTGTCCATTATAAACTTTCTTGGATTTACAGGAACATTATTCACAAGTACTTCATAGTGAAGATGTGGACCTGTAGATCTACCAGTGTTACCTACGGCTGATATAGGCATACCTCTCTTTACCCTCGTTCCATGAGCAACAAAGAATTTTGAGTTGTGTCCATATCTTGTAACTATACCATAGCCGTGATTTATCATTAGCGTTAGACCATACCCGGGCTTATTGCCTGCAAAAGTAACTATACCGTCTGCGGGAGCAACTATAGGTGTTCCTGCTCTTGTAGAGATATCTATACCTTCATGCTTAACTATCTTTTTTGTAAAAGGATCTATCCTTGAACCAAAACTTGATGTTATCCATCCTTTAACTGGTATTATAGAAGGCGTAGAAGCAAGGAGAGCACTTTGTTCTGCAAAATATTCACTTAGTTTTGTAAGTTCCTCTTCTTGATATGCTAACTTATTATCTATATCCATAAGTCTGTTCTGTGCAGAACGGAACTCACTTTCTATTTCTGCATCAGAACTCATAGAAAGATCATCTATTCCTTCTATCATATCATCTTCTGAATATATCCCGGTGTCATCTAAACCATCTGTGCCACCACCTATGTTAGATACTATCTTAAGTTTGGTGGTGAGGGCCTTAAGCCTTTCCATTGTATTCTCTATTTCCTGTATCTTAACTTTATATGAATATAATTGTTTACCAAGTTTTCTGTTTCTCTCTTTCATTTGTTCAACGCTGTGGAACTCACTCATTATGTAAACATAATCAGATAATATATAGAACATAAGAATAGTAGCAATGACAAGAAAAACACCAGTAAGTACTACTCCATAGAATGATATTGTAAGCTTTAGTACCTTTTTAGAGTCTTGAGGTACTATCATAAAAGTAAATGGTCTGAACTTGAACTTAAACAATCTATTCCACCTTCAATAAAATAACACTTACATTATCAAGCCCACCAGATTCGTTTGCTTTGTTTATCAAATTATCAACACTGGCAGACAGGTCCTTAGAGGTTATTTGTTCTGCAATATCCTCGTCATCAAGCATAGACGTCAAACCGTCTGAGCACAACAAGAAAATATCACCCTTTTCTACTTCTCTGGTATAAACATCAACATTCACTATCTCTTCAAAACCAACAGATCTTGTTATAACATTCTTATAATTAAGCTTTTCAGCCTCTTTTTTAGTAATAGCGCCACTTCTTATCTGTTCATTTATAAGAGAGTGGTCCTCTGTAACTTTCCAAAGCTCATCGTCTTTGTATAAATAAACCCTGCTATCGCCGACTTGTGATATATAAGCACTTTTATCGTAAAAATATACAGACACCAAGGTAGTTCCCATGCCTCTTAGGCTTTCATCCATCAAAGATCTTTCATATATTTTCATAGAAGCTAAAGAAACTGCTTCTTTTATAAAAGGTATAATATGTGTCGTGCTTTTCTTTTCATTTATCTTTTCTATCGCTGAGTTAATTACATCTAAGGCCATAGCACTAGCGGTTTCGCCACCTTTATGCCCGCCCATACCATCTGCAACAGCATAAAGTCCTATTTTGTCATTTATCAGAATACTATCCTGATTAGTGGTCCTCTTTTTACCTATATCACTTTTGCCAAAAGCTAATATTTTCATTCTAAGCCACCCAGCTCATTATATAACCTATCCATTATAATTGAAACAGCAGATCTAACAGACAAATGATTATATCCTGTTTGATATGATAGTGGCGCCAATACATAATCTGCCTTATCTATGAGTTCCTCACTAAGTCCCCAACCTGTACCGAACATTATCAAATAAGCAAACTCGTCATCCATTTGTTTAGTAAACTCACTCATAGAAACAGATCTATCTGTATTTTTTGCGGTCGTAGCTATTATTTTAACTTTTTTTCCTGTATTTAAGGATATGTCAGACGCAACATCTTGAACACTAGAACTTATTTTTATCTTATCAAGGGCAAAAGATCTTTTATTGTTACGTAATTTTCCATAATCACCTTTCCAATGATCAACTATCCTGCCAACCAGAGCTTTTTGTTCAACTATCGGCGTTACAATATAATAATTCTTAAAACCAAATGTAGCTGAAAGCCTCGCTATATCATGTATATCTAAATTGGTAACAGCCGTACTGATGATATTATTATCCTTATCCTTTATGGGATAGTGAACAAGTGTTACGAACATATCTCTGTCCTTGATGTTACGATTAACAGGCCTTTGTTTATTTTTACGCCATTCATCTATTTCTTTATGATTACCAGACAAAAGTACATCTGGAACATTCATTCCCTTATACTCTCTTGGTTTGGTATATTGAGGATATTTAAGATTATCATTTTCTAGACTATCATTAAGAACAGATTCCTCTTTTCCTACAACTCCGGGAATGAACCTGCTTACAGCATCAATAAAAACAGCAGCTGCAAGTTCTCCTCCACTAAGAACATAATCACCTATTGATATCTCCATATCAACATGTGTATCAATAAACCTCTGGTCAACGCCTTCATAGCGACCACAAACAAGAATGAACCTTTCTTTTTTTGCTAATTCTTTGGCAAGTTTGTTATTAAGCTTTTTACCTTGTGGACTAAGATACACTACGACAGGTTTTGTCTTATCCAAACCCTCGACGTGTTCAACTGCTTTATCAAGAACATCTGCCTTTATTAGCATTCCAGAGCCACCACCAAAAGGGCTATCATCTACTTGTTTGTGCTTATCTGTTGCATGATCCCTTAACTGATGCATATGGACTGATATAATATCTTGTTGACGAGCTTTTTTAATAATACTGTCTTCAAAGTAACCTGATATCAACTCAGGGAAAAGTGTTATAACATCGTAACGCATCAAAGAAGCCCCTCTGGTAGATCCATTAATATATTTTTTTTATCTTCATCTATATTTTTAACTAAAGCATCTGCGAACGGTATTAACACATCTGTACCGTCGTTCTTAACTACATCAAAAAGTATTTGTCCTTGGCGTGACAAAGACCTTAATGTCCCAATGTCACCATAATTAACATCGCTGATCATATAACCGATATAACGAAAAATGCTCTTCGTGTCATTAATGTATTTTGTATATTTATCAGATAAGACAGCAAGCATAGCCCCGTTAAGCTCTTCGGCTTGATCTCTTGTCCTGATATCGAATAGATCTACACGAACGAATTTATTGTCAGAATTAATATTTGAGACCAAAAGTTTTTTTGGGAAATTTTTACCCTTTAAGACATAAACATCGTCGGGATATAGAGCAAGTAAACTTTCAAGTTCTTGTGTATCAAAAAAAACAGGGGCGAGTTTAACCCGCCCCTTTATTCCTATTGGAGAATTTATTCTTCCAACTATTACCAATTCCCTACCAGCAACAACTACAGATTGACCCATACCTTAGTCAACTATTTCCAGTATGGCCCTCTTTCTTAGCTTTGTAGCCGCAGCACCAAGTATAGATCTCATGGCCTTTGCTGTTTTGCCTTCTTTGCCGATTACCTTGCCAAGATCTTCTTTGGCAACCCTGAGTTCTATTACCGTAGTTTGTTCACCTGCAGTCTCGAAAACTTGTACTTGATCTGGAACATCCACCAAAGCTTTCGCCATCACAGTTACGAGTTCTTTAAGCTCTCCCATTCAGGACCTCCCGCTCGAACATTCGATCTCTATTTAATATTTCTCTTGATAAGAGAAGCAACGGTCTTTGTAGGTTTAGCTCCAACACCCAACCAATATTCAACCCTTTTATTATCAAGGACTAATCCATTAGCTGCATTTGGGTCGTATGTACCTAACTTTTCAATAAACCTTCCGTCCCTTTTGAAGTTATTGTCTGCCACAACTATCTTGTAGTGTGGATTGCCTTTTGAGCCCTGTCTTGACATTCTGATAGCAACACTCATTGATATTAAACTCCTCCTGTACTAAGGTTATCTTAGCTTTGGTATTCCTAAACCAGAAAAACCTGATTTTGGCAAGCTTTTCATTAGTTTTTTCATGTCGTCAAACGATTTTAGGAACTTATTTACATCATTAACCGTGGTTCCACTCCCTAATGCTATTCGTTTTCTTCTATTTCCATTAATAATATTAGGTGTTTGGCGTTCTTTAATGGTCATAGAACTGATTATTGCCTCTATTTTCTTAAGTTCTTTGTCTGGAGGGGTCAATCCTTTAAGTTTTCCCTTTAGAGCAGAAAATCCCGGCATAAATGAAAGAAGGCTTTCCATAGATCCAAGTTTTTTAAGTTGTTGTATCTGTGCAAGAAAGTCCTCTATATCAAACTCATTTTTCTTTAATTTCTTTTCAAGTCTTTGGGCTTCTTTTTCATCATAACTATGCTGCGCCTTTTCTATAAGGGTCATTATGTCGCCAAGATCCAATATCCTTGACGCCATTCTGTCTGGGTAGAACATTTCTAACGCATCGGCCTTTTCACCGATACCCGCAAACTTTATTGGTTTTGCGATACTCTTATACAGACTAAGTGCAGACCCACCCTTTGCGTCGCTGTCAAGTTTGGTGAGGATAAAGCCACTAAGATCAAGTAATGAATTAAATTCTTTTGCAACATTAACAGCATCCCTTCCTATCATAGAATCAACGACGAGCAATATCTCAGAAGGTGTATATTCATTCTTTAGTTCTTTAAGTTCATTCATTAGAACAGCGTCTATTTGTAGTCTTCCAGCAGTGTCTATAATAATAACGTCGTTATTATTTATTTTGGCTTGTTCTTTTGCTTTTTTAACAGATTCAATAGCACTTTTTGATGCTTGTGTATAATGTGCTATGTCGTTATTCTGTGCAAAAAAAGCAAGTTGCTGTAACGCTGCTGGTCTATTAAAGTCCACTCCAACGACCATCGGGGAGCGGCCCATTTTTTGTTTTATGTGCTTTGCAAGTTTAACAGCAGTGGTGGTTTTTCCAGACCCTTGAAGTCCAACAAGCATTATTATTGAAGGTGTTCCTTTAAGCTCAAGAGGGCTATTAGCTGTTCCCAGAATATCTGTTAGAGTTTGATGTACTATTTTAGTTAATTGTTCAGAAGGAGAAAGGGCTTTGTGTATCTTGGCACCAAGAGCTTTTTGCTGAACCTCTTTTATGAACTCGTTCACAGTATCATAGTGAACGTCTGCATCAAGAAGTGAGGATTTAAGCTCATTTAAGGCTGTTTCAAGGTCTGTTTCTGTAAGCACTCCACGTCTTGCAATGCCCTCAAAAACACCTCTAAATTTTTTCATTAGTGAATCGAACATAACCGTGTTAGTTATTATTAAACAACATGTAAATCAACTATATTATTAGTTGCACTGCGCCGCTAGCTCAACTGGATAGAGCATCGGTCTTCGAAATCGAGGGTTGGGGGTTCAAGTCCCTCGCGGCGCACCATCTTACTTCGTCTTT
>CAYPMK010000004.1:51272-58854 GCA_964411885.1 uncultured Bdellovibrionales bacterium | reverse complement strand
TCAGATATCATGAGCGGCAACAATATAAATGAAGCACCAGCTATAAGTTTTATAGTAAAAGAACTTGATGCTAGCACCATAACAGCGACAAGAATGCAATATATAAAAAAAGACAATTTGGGAGAACTCATAATACAGAATAACGAAATAGAAATAAACAACAACATGGATAATTATACCGTGCCAATACATTCCTCTGTTATGGGTTCTGGAATACTAATATCTGCTCCCTATGAAAAACATATTCTAAATATTAAAATAAAGACCAGCGATAACAAGAACTATGATCTATCGTTGGAGTTCTTCATATCCAGCAACACAATAAACCCTGTATTAGTAGAACGAGATACCCAAATAATGAATTCCTCTTATTATAAGATGGATGGAGCTTTAGATAACTTCTTGATAGATAGTATCAGCCTCAGGAACACCCTACCCTTTGCTGTTGTAGTAGATGGAGAAATAGGTATAACTAACGAAACTACTGCATTCCTTCTTGAAACACACAAGGTACAACAAAAAAGTTTTCTACCTAAACAGAATGGATACCCATACGACATGTACAACTGGTATACAAGTACAGGCTCTGAATATGGTAGCTCAACAGCTTTGGCTACATACATAATAAAACTAGAGAAGAACGGAACAGAAGAAGAGCTCCCTATAAGCACCAACTACAATGGACAAGAAAGCGTAATTTCATACAGCGATCTAGAAATAGAAGGCAATCAAAACATAAAAATAAATGTTTATGCTAACTATGCTATCAACAACAACTTGATCGGTAATCACGGACAAATGTCCTTATTCGAAGGTAAATCTATTTGTTCTACTGTTACACCTTACTCAAGGTGTACTTGTTTTTTTGCTCCACCAGACCTACATGACGACTCATTAACAGCGCTTTTATTCTACAATTCAGCTAATCCTATAATGCTGAACATACAAAACCTTTATTATCCTAACTGTGGGAACAACGTCCCAAACGGAATAGTTACACAACAATTATCAATTGTTAGTCATCCTCAAAAGACTATTTCTCTAATAGGAAGACTCCACCGTACAGAGTCAAAATACACTATAACATCTTGGTTAAAAGGCTATAAAGAACAGGATGGTTTTGGAAGCACCACGAACACTATGGACACTTTGGAAGCTGAGAAAGGTAACACCAATGCTGGATTATTAGATCCATCCTTATCATATACAGGTTACATACCGGGCATTATTTAATAAGGCTCCTACATATCAAGGAATTGTAGAGAGAAATTATATTCTCTCTACAATTTCCACTATGCTTTAATGTATAAATAAATATAATCTAAGCATGTCGCTACTTAAAGGGTTAATACTTTTTATTGCAAGCCCCATAGGTATCATAATCTTACTCTCTTTAATATCTATTAGCTTGTCTTTTAGCACAAGAATAACTCGACGATCAAAAAGCTTCATCATCTTGTGTTCTCTTTTACTTATATACCTTGCAAGCACTAGTATAATCTCTACACCAGTCATATATTTTATGGAGAACAGCGTTAAGAACACTTGCAACAAAATAGATGCCATTGCTGTACTTAGTGGCGGAACAGAAAGGATGTATGGGCTAGAAAAGTCCTATGTTCCAAACAAGAGCTCTATTAAAAGATTATTGCATGGAATAACACTTTCAAAGAAGAATAATAATGTACCAATTATAATATTAGGCGGCGTAACAAATAATTCAAAAATACCTGAATCAGAATTACTTAGTAATATGGCATTAGGTTTGGGCGTAAAAAAAGATAAATTGATATTAGAAACTACTAGCAGGAATACTCTTGAAAATATAATTGAACTACAAAAAATAGTAGGAGCAAAAAAATTCAACAATATACTCGTAGTAAGTTCTGCAATACATACCCCTAGGATCTTGGGTATTCTAAACAAACAAAAACTAAGCTATTGTATAGAACCAACAGATCAAAAAGCAGGCAAGAAATTACATTTTTACGATCTTATTCCTTCTACAAAGAACATGGAAAAAAATTCAGAGCTAACATATGAAGTGTTGGCACTAATAAAGTATCGTCTAGCAAGGTACATCTAATGCAAAAACTTTCTGTAATCATCCCCTGCTACAACGAAGAACGAACTGTTGAATTATTAATAGATAAAGTAATCAATGCAAAAACACCCCTACAAGAAAAAGAACTTGTTTTAATAGATGACTGTTCTAGCGACGGTACCCTTGCTATATTAACAGGAATACAAAAAAAAGCAGCTCCCCCCAATGTCTCTTTTAAACTTTTACAACATGAAAAGAACATGGGAAAAGGTGCTGCAATAAGAACAGGCATAAAAAATTGTAGCGGAGACATCGTGATAATACAAGACGCAGACCTTGAATATGACCCATCTGAATTTTACGACCTCATAATACCTATAATAGATAACAAAGCCGATGTAGTATATGGGACAAGATTTCCTCAGCCTCTAACACTAAAGAATTTCTCTCTTCATGTTTTTGGCAATAAAGCCTTAACTTTTCTATCCAATATTTTTTCTGGTCTAAAATTAACAGACATGGAAACTTGCTACAAAGTCTTTAGGGCTGAGGTAATTAAGGAGCTCAACTTAAGATCGAACCGTTTTGGATTTGAGCCAGAAGTCACAGCCAAAATAGCAAAAAAAGGTTCTACGATAATAGAGAAACCTGTTTCATATAAAAGCAGAACTTATGCAGAAGGGAAAAAAATAGGTATAAAAGACGCAATAGATGCGGCTTGGTGTATAATAAGATATAATGTTTTTAACTAGGAGGTTAAAACAATGCCTGCAACCAAAAAAACTGTTAAGAAAAAATCTACCGTAAAAGCTATAAAAAAAGATAATGAAGTTACTCTAGTAAAATTAATGCATCTTTTCTTTGCTTTTGGTTGGTTCCTTACACCAATGGGAGCAATACTTGTTCCGCTAATAATTTGGTTAGTAAAAAGGGACGACTCCCCTATGATAGATCAACAAGGAAAAGAGATCCTGAATTTTGCCTTAAATATAATCATTGCTATCTCTGCCAGCATAATACTTGCTGTAACCATAATTGGAGTAGTTCTATCAATAATAATATGGGTAATCCTTATAATAACAGCGGTGGTTGGTTTTATACTTGCCATAATAAATGCTATAACAATAAATCGTAAGAATTACAAAGATATAGGCTACCCTTGTTTTATAAGGGTACTCTAAGGGGCTTACTAAACAAAAACCCTTTGACTTTAAGCACAAATATTGTTTATATACCGAGGCTTTATAAAAACCGTTAAGGAAAATTCCCTTTAGGGTGCGGGCCCTAAGGCGTTTTCCATGAAGGAGGAAACATGTCAATAGTACCCGTTAACAAAGGTATTTTAGGAAAAAAAGTAGGCACAAGCCAAATCTTCACAGAGAAAGATGGGAAAAGACTTCCTGTAACTATCGTTGAAGTTGGTCCATGTACCGTAGTACAAAAAAAATCAGTAGAGGCTGATGGTTACTCAAGCATACAGCTTGGTTACCAAGAAGAAAGAAAACAGAACGTTAATAAACCTTCAGAAGGACACTTCAAAAAAGCAGGCGTAGCACCAAAAAGGTTTCTTAAAGAAGTAAAATTCTGCGAAGAAGTTTATTCCTCTCTCAACATAGGCGACGAACTAACTGTTGAGCAATTCGAAGAAAATGATTTCGTAGATGTAGCTGGTGTTTCAAAAGGAAAAGGGTTCGCTGGTGTTATGAAGAGATACAAATTCAGTGGACGTCCTGCAACTCACGGTACTCATGAAAGTTTTAGAGGACCTGGTTCTATAGGTATGCGCCAAACACCGGGTAGAGTAGTTAAGGGAAGAAAAATGCCCGGACACATGGGCGACGATAACGTCACCACCCAAAACCTTAGAATAGTAAAAATAGACACAGAAAACAAACTTCTTTATATACTTGGGTCAATACCCGGAGCAAAGAACAGCCTTGTAGTAATAAGGGATTCTGTAAAAAAACCATCTGAACCATATTACGTAAAGAATGAGAACCAAGAAGCACCAAAAGCCAACTAAAAGGCCCGGTGATTTTTATTACAGCGAGGCAAAACAACAAGGATATCTAGCACGATCTGTATTCAAGTTACAAGAAATAGATAAAAAATATAGGCTTTTCTCACAAAAAGGAGAAAAGCCTATATTCGTTATGGATCTTGGTTGTGCACCGGGTTCATGGCTACAATATGTATTAGAAAGATTAAGACCCCAAGATCGCGTATTAGGAATAGACCTTAACAAAATAAATTTCTCTGATAACAGATTAGTCTTTATACAAGAAGATATATTCAACACAGATCCTCAAAAATTAATGGACGCTGTGGGAAGCGTTGATGGATTTGACGTCATACTTAGCGATATGGCACCAAAGACCTGTGGAATAAAAATGGTTGATCAAGAAAGATCTATTGAGTTGTGTAGAGAAGCTTCAAAGTTCGCATTAAAAAGCCTTAAAAAAAATGGTCTCTTGGTTATTAAAGTATTTCAAGGACCAGACCTTAAGGCTTTTACTGCAGAATTAAAAAATGATTTTATAGACGTAAAACTCTTTAAGCCAGATAGTTCAAGAGCAGAATCTTTTGAGATATATTTAATAGCTAGACGAATTTAACCCAGTATTCAGGCAAATTAGTCTTTACCTCAACGATAGTTCCATTCTTTAATGGATGTGGAAAGCTAATATAGTTGGCAGCAAGTGCTATCTCTCCCTTCGGAAGAAAACTGTTTTTTAACATTTTACTTTTAATTGTTTCACTAACATTAAAATATCTTGAATCACCAACTATCGGATTTCCAATATGAGACAATTGTGCCCTTATTTGATGTTTCCTACCAGTAATAAGTTCTATAGACAGTAAAGAAAATACCTCGCTGAATTCCTTAATATCATTAAACCTTGCGCTCTTTATCAACTCATACTTCAATATGGCTTCTTTATATTTCTTGTTGTCTTGACCCACAGGAATAGTATCAAAGACCTGTGTGGAATGGCCTTCTTTTTCTAGGACAAAGCTTTTTAACTCATCTTTTTCCTTTGGTGGTGTACCAAAGACTATGGCCGTATATTTTTTTCTTATTCTACCCTTTCTTAATAACCTAGAGAATAATTCTGCAGAACGTTTATTTTTTGCAATAGCTAAGAGACCACCAACAGGTCTGTCTATCCTGTGGATAAGAAAAGCCTGCTGTACCCCCAAGTGCCTTTTCACAAAATCCACTACAGAGGCGTCCCCTGTGCTATCGTTCTGAGAAAGTATGCCTGCTGGTTTATAGACTACCAACAGGTGTTCATCCTCATACTCTATTCTCATCTTTGACAATATGCTCATGCTAATCTATGCTCTTACCATGAATAAAAGTCCAAATCCAAGCATACATTATCTGGATTCATTACTTAAAGAACAAGATATCTTGTTAACACAACGCCAACTAGAACAATTATGGAGATACCACAAACTACTAAGAGAGAATAATAGGGATCACGACCTTACTAGACTAATAAAGTTCGAGACAATTGTTACCAAGCATTATGTAGATTGTATTAAAGTTACAAAACTAATGGAACTTCCTTCTAACATTATAGATATAGGCACAGGGGCAGGTTTTCCCGGAATACCACTAAAAATAATGTGTCCAGAAATAAATATCACACTTGCTGAACATAGACCAAGAAGAGTGGATTTTCTTAATAAAGTAATATCAGAACTAGGATTAAAAGGAATAACAACGTATCCACACAAGATAATCTACAACACCAAGCTAGATAAATTAGAGGGTGTAATAACTAGAGCGTTGGAGACTATACCGGAAACACTAAAGAGGATCAGGAATATCGTCAATAACAATGCAAAGATAATTTTTATGAAAGGCCCTAATTGTTCAGAAGAAATAAGGGAGGCCAAAATGGCCTCCCCTGAATTTATACTCGCAAAAGATATCCACTATAAAATAAGTACAGTGGATAAAAGAAGACTGGTAGTTTTTACTCTTTCAACGCCTCATCAATAACTTTCTTTAGTTCTTCATAAGGAACCGCACCAACTACAGCTTCGCCATTAACAAAGAATGTAGGAGCTCCACTAACACCATATTTTTGTGCATCAGCCATATCTCTATCAACTTTTGCTTTGTTCCTTCCACTCTTTAAACATTCATCAAACTTAGCTTGATCTCCACCGACTTCAACAACATACTTTTTAAGATCAACTTCTTCCAAAGCTTCGTTATTCTGAAAAAGTTTATCATGATATTCAAAGAACTTGCCCTGCTCATGCATACATATAGCAGCTTCTGATGCCTTGTGTGCTTTTTCATGAAAGCTTAGAGGAAAATGTTTGAACACATATTTTACCTTATCACCATAATCCTGTATTATGCTTGCTCCATGAGTAGAAGCTCTTTTGCAAAACGGACATTGGAACTCTGAGAATTCAACTATAGTTACCTTAGCGCCATCTTTACCTTTAAAAGGTTCATCACCGCTTAACTTTATATTTGTTTTTGCTTTTTTTGGTCTCTTTATTTTTATATCAACTTTGTATTTGCTCTTAAGACTGTCTGCAAAATTCTTCCTTAATTCTCCCTCTTGCTGTTTTGCAAGGTACATCTTTATTCTGTCCTTATATTCAGCAACTTTATTGTCTGGAATCTTGCCTTTAGCAAAAGCCACAGCCTCTTGATCTGTAACGGGTCTTATCTTAGATGTTATTTCTTGACCCAACAGTTCCTCTGGTTTTATGTTCCTTTTCTTTGCTTCTACTTCTATTAACTTTGATTCTATTACTTCGTTCAAGTAATATTCTTTTACCTTATAGATGTTCTCTTCTAATCTAAAAAGTTGTTCTCCAAGATTCTCGTTCTTTGCCTTTAGGTCACCTAAAGTTATCTTCTCCCCGTCGATAACTGCCAAAACTTCTTTGTCTGAATTCTTTTTCATACCACATGAAGCAACCAATGTTGCCATTGTCAAAAGCATAAATAACTTCTTCAATTTCCATACCTCCCTATAGAGACTCTTTAATAAGACGTGTTAATATTATTACCATACTGTAAAAAGTCAAAAAATAATTAAATAACGAGGAACAAGACCCTCAAAAGCAATATCATCAAGACGTTCGCTGATATAAGCACAACTAAAAAAGGAAATGGTCTATCAAACAAAGACCAATCTTGTTTCATATTCATTGTTGTTATCAACCTCCAAATAGTTCATCATAAAGATCAAATGCAAATTTATCTGTCATTCCAGAAATGTAATCCACAGCCATTCGTTCAGGAGTATCATACATTTCCTTTAATTGCATCCGTACAGAAAGAACGTCTGTGTTCCTTGTAAAGAATTCAAAAAGATCTGAACATATCCTATATACTTTTTGATAATCTGACATGATCTTTTCATTCTCATAGACCCTGCTGAACAAAAAAGATCTGAGTTCTGTAATTACATTCATTACATCTTCGCTCATGTAGATCCTCTTAACAGAATCTTTAAAATCTTTTTCCATCATCTCAGATGTAGAGGATATAACGTCGTA
>CAYPMK010000004.1:49796-51172 GCA_964411885.1 uncultured Bdellovibrionales bacterium | reverse complement strand
GCTGATAAGACCAGCCCCATTAATCTCATAATTATGTTATTACCGGTCTCTCCGAGAACTTTGTATATGTATCTTGAATATCTTAACATAAAGTAGAATATAGTGGCTGATACTAACACAGATAATACTACAGTTAATATAGTAGTAAAGTTTCTGTGCCCTGTAGAAAAAAGAACGACTGTACTTATTGCTCCCGGTCCAGCTATTAGTGGAGTACCAAGCGGGAAAACATAAATATCCTCTCTAACCTTGGCTTCTTCTAATTCTGAATCTGTAGCCCTAACAGAACTTCTTTTAGCGTGCAACATGTTTATGCCCATCAAAAGCACCAAAATGCCGCCAGCTATCCTAAAAGAAGAAATGCTTATTCCTAGCCAATAGAATATTTCTTCTCCAGCTACAGTAGCCATAATAAGTATAGCACTAGAAACCAACATGGCTTTCCTAGCCACATGGTTCCTTTGAGACTGGCTCATTCCATCTGTCATAGTTATAAATACCGGTAACACTGTAAAAGGACCCATAATGGTGAACACCGATATAAATACCTTAAGTACAGAAAAACTCATTCTAATTCCTTACCTAGAAAGTATCGTTTTTATTTTATCCAACTTATCCCTTCTGGAATCTGGAGTAAATTGTCCCCAATCTTTTTCTAGTTTATTTGTTATATCATAGAGCTTTCTATATCTTTCTGCTCTAGTTTGAGCTTCTGGAGTTTTGCTTTCCTGCATTGCGTTCCATTTCCTTTGGATCTGTTTCTTAACATCCTTCAATTCATCTATACTTGGTCCACTCTGTACAGGTGTCACTGGTGCTGAATCCCAACTAGTATTAAATTCTTCTGCTTGAGGCTCTGTATTCCATTTATCTTTTGCTTCATCTTTGGTTTCTGATGATACTTTTTCAGTATCAGAGGAACTGTCTAGGTTAATATCAAATTTCAATGATAAGCCAAAATATATCCCAGAAAAACTAACTGACATGTTTGTAGGAGGACTATCTGTAGAACCATTTGGGAACTCAAATGGAACTGTTGTTCCGTTTGCATCTGTTAAAGAACCACATTTCAAATATCTATAACCAACATCAAGCCCTATGCCCATATAGTTAGTAAGATAATACGCCGCTGATACATTAAACAAGAATCCAAAACCACTTCCAGAAGCATCATATTGATGCAAATATGGGGCCTTGTTAAGGTTTGGATCTGAAGCAGAATTACCATAAGTAATATCCTCTAGATATCTAACCTTCATAGCATACAATATACCAAGACCAGCGTCTAAAGCTAATTTGCCACTATTATATATTGTATAGTAAAAAGCTGGTCCTATAGAGAACGCACTATAAGAAGTATTGAACTCATAATACTT
>CAYPMK010000004.1:44270-49696 GCA_964411885.1 uncultured Bdellovibrionales bacterium | reverse complement strand
ACTGCTTGAGAAGTACCTCTAGCATGAACACTGAACAAACTAATAAAGAATAATACAAGAATAAAGGTTTTTTTCATGTTTAACTCCAATTCATCATAATCCCTATAAGGAATTTTAAGCCTGTAAGATTTAATGTCAAGTTTGAGCCGTCAGAAAACTGAACTTTTTCACCAGAGCTATGCTTTGCTGTATCTGAGGTATAAGAAAAAGAACCCGTCTTTGCATATCTAAGACCTACGGTGCTGAAAAATCTTATGTTATTTGAAACAGCATAGTAAAAGTTGTTTTCTGCCGTAATAACAGCACCCCAAGCCTTCATGCCGTAAACATCACTGTCCTGTGGGCTTGGTCGAGTACTCATAGAAAGCTTTGAATACAAAATCCCTGCACTACCACCTAAAGCCATGCTAAATCTATTATTCTCAAAATATAAGTAACGATATTTAAGAAATATAGGAATACTTTTATAAGACAGATCTTGGGTTATTTTGTAAACATCTGAATATGAATTCCTAGAAGTAAATTCATAGCCTAGCCCTAGGCCAAGACTTGAATTACCAAAACCAATAAAGAAATCCCCTTCAAAGTTAAGAGGAAAATTTATCTTACCAAAAGAAGTAACATAGCCACTATCAAGTCCCTCTGTAACCTTGTTTAGTCCCTTGGAATTTATGTAAGAAAGACCAAATCCAGCTGAAAAGCCATATTCAAGGGCATAACTAGTACTACTGAACAATATAAAAACAGAAACTAGCTTAAGAATAAAACTACATCCTCTTTTCATCTAACTCTCTTTCTAAAATACTCTATAGTAAGTTGCATACCTTCTTTAAATCCAACTTTAGGGGACCAAGATAAATGTTTTTTTGCCTTAGTTATATCTGGTTTTCTTCTTTGTGGATCGTCCTTTGGTAGCTCTGTAGTAATTATTTTGCTTTTGGTCGGTAACATTCCAACTATATCCTTTGCAAAATCCATCACACTTCTTTCATCAGGATTACCAAGATTAACAGGAGTATTCACATCACTTGACATAAGCAAGATCAAACCGTTCACAAGGTCAGACACATAACAAAAAGACCTAGTTTGTGAACCATCACCATAAACTGTTATATCCTCATTATTAAGAGCTTGGGATATAAAATTAGGTACCACCCGTCCGTCATTAAGACGCATCCTTGGACCATAGGTATTAAAGATTCTTGCTATCTTTGCATTTAATCCATACTTTCTAATATAAGCAGCTGTTATAGCTTCCATAAAACGTTTTGATTCATCATAGCAGCTTCTAATACCTATTGGGTTAACATTACCCCAATACTCTTCTTTTTGTGGATGTTCAAGAGGATCTCCATATACCTCGCTAGTTGAAGCCATTAATATCCTAGACCCATAATGCAAAGCAAGGTCCAAAAGATTCTTTGCACCAAAAGATCCCACTGTCAGTGTCTCGATCGGGTACAATATATAATCTACCGGACTTGCAGGACTAGCAAGATCATATATCTCGTCTATATGATCATATTTATCTTTGATAAGTTTTAAAATATTAACACTCGT
The DNA here is from genome assembly GCA_964411885.1 of uncultured Bdellovibrionales bacterium. Classification (GTDB taxonomy): domain Bacteria; phylum Bdellovibrionota; class JAFGOL01; order JAFGOL01; family JAFGOL01; genus JAKLHL01. The sequence continues at coordinate 48,136 of CAYPMK010000004.1, read as the reverse complement.
TACATCAACCTCTGTGTAATCAAATCTTGGATTACTAAGAAGGTGAACTATGTTGTCCTTAGAGCCTGTAATTAAATTGTCTAAGCAAATGACTTGATCACCGTTATTTATTATGGTGTCACAAAGGTGTGACCCTATAAAACCTGCTCCGCCAGCTACTATTACTCTTTTCATCTTCTCCCCACACCAAAATAATCATAACCATATTGTTTTATATGCTCAGGATTCCATATGTTCCTTCCGTCAAATACTACTTTGCCGTTAAAATGTTTCTTAAGTTTCTTAGGATCAAAGGTTCTGTATTCGTTCCATTCTGTTAATATCAATAAAGCATCAGCACCATCAACAGCCTCTATATGATCTGTAAAATATTTAACATCCTCTTTAATGAATATCCTTGCATTATCAATAGCAACAGGATCGCTGGCGTGTACAATTGCACCCTTCTTGGCAAGCGCAGATATTATATCCAAAGCAGGTGCTTCCCTAACATCATCTGTTTGTGGTTTAAAAGCAAGTCCCCAAACTGCAATTACTTTTTCATTAACATCATTATTAAAATATTTAAGTACCTTCTCTACAAACCTCTTTTTTTGAAGGTCATTTATCTCTTCTGCTGCCCTCACTATTGAAAGGTTTTCATTCACTCCATTGGCAGTACTAATAATGGCCTTTACATCTTTTGGAAAACAAGAGCCGCCATAACCAACGCCGGGATAAAGAAAAGTTTTGCCTATTCTTGGGTCACTAGACATTGCATGCCTTACAGAATTAATATCTGCACCAAGTTTTTCGCATAGTATAGAAATATCATTTATAAAAGATATTTTAGTCGCTAAAAAACTATTGCAGGCATACTTAGTAAGCTCTGCAGATCTTACATCCATAACATGTATTGGATTCCCACTTCTTAAAAATGGCTCATAAAGTTCCCTTAGTATTTTTTCTGCTCTTACACTATCAACACCAACGACAACCCTGTCTGGATAAAGGAAATCTTGAACAGCAACTCCTTCTTTAAGGAATTCAGGATTTGATGCAACATCGAACTCAGCACCGTTCTTAATATTATCATGTATATATTTCTTTATATTAGAGGCCGTGCCTACTGGTGCAGTACATTTATTAACTATTAATGTATAGCCAGAAAGATAAGGAACAACGCTCTCAACTGCAGACATAAGATGACTTACATCAGCAGATCCATCCTCACCAGTTGGAGTACCAACAGCCATAAATATAGCATCTGCATCAGGAACATGATCCTTTGCTTCACCAGAAAATCTTATCCTTCTAGACCTTATGTTCTTCTTTAACAGTGTTTCAAGACCCGGTTCGTATATTATTGGGTCCCCTATTCTCAATTTTTCAAGTTTCTTTTCGTCTATATCTATACAAACTACATCATTACCTGTTTCTGCAAAACAAGTTCCTGCGACAAGACCAACATATCCAGTACCTATTACTACTATGTTCATGTTAAAGAGATTATTTTATCAGCAATAAAAAGTCTAGCGGATAATAAGCATAGCATCGCCGTAAGAAAGGAGTTTGTAATGTCTGCTCACAGCCTCTTTGTATGCACTATGTATAATATCCTCTCCAGCAAAGGCAGAAACAAGGTACATCAGACTGGTTGAAGGATGATGAAAATTGGTTATTAATCTGTCTACGACCTTAAACCTGTAGGGTGGTCTTATAAAAAGTCTAGTACCACCTGAATATAACTTAATTTTAAGTTCCTCGTCAAAAGCAGATTCTAATGCCCTAACTACAGTTGTCCCTACAGCCCATATCTTTCCAGAACGAGCCTTGCATGCACAAATCTTGTCGTGGAGTTCTTTATTAATAGAAAAATATTCCTCATGCATTATATGTGTATCAGGGTCTTTTACAGGACTAAAAGTCCCATACCCAACATGTAAGGTCAAAAAACCTATATCAACACCTTTATCCCTTATCTTTTCTATAAGAGCCTCTGTAAAATGTAGCGACGCGGTTGGGGCCGCTACAGAACCTTTGTTCTTTGCAAACACGGTTTGATACATTTCATTATCAAGGTCTTGTGCTTGTCTTTTTATGTACGGTGGTAAAGGAATGTTACCAGAACTCTCTAGAATATCATGAACGTTCATGAATGAAGGAAACTCAACCTCATATTTAATCTCATTTACGTCTACTATCTCCACCTCAATGTTTGTAGTTTCAAGAAAAAGTTTTGTGCCTTTTTTTATGTTCTTTCCTTTTACAAGGCATTCCCAAACATTTTCATTTTTTTCTTTAAGAAGAAGTAGCTCTGCTTTTCCACCACTTGGTTTTTTAGCAAACAGCCTTGCTTTTATAACTTTAGTATCATTAAAAACCAGAAGATCATTCTTAGAAAAAAGATCTACCACGTCTTTAAATACGAAATGTTCTATTGAATTAGTTTTAACATCTATACACAAAAGTTTGCAAGCATCCCTCTCGCTAGAGGGATACATAGCTATAAGTTCTTCTGGTATATTTATCTTGCTTAACTTCATTAACTAGAAAGTCCCTATTGCAAGATGTATCCTTCCTGCTCTGTCCAATGGTATTCTTTTATCCTTCTTGTATACATAACCATATTGGAGGCTGAGCGAGCCCACAGGGAACTTTATGCCTATACCTCCACCTACAGAACAATAGGTACCGTGTATTTGGGCATCTTCAGAAGATATAGCTCCCATATCGTGAAAAACACTTGCAACAAAATTCCAAAAAAGTAGTCGTCTAAGCTCTATGCTGAAATTATAATACTGTTGATGATTAAGATATGGAGTAAGATCTGCTATTATTCCTTCTCTATAACCCCTTATGCTATCAAAACCTCCTAAAGAAAACCTATCATTCAAAAGAACATCGTCACCACCAAGTCCTTTGACATAACCAGTATCTAAAGAAGACATAAGTGTGAACTTATTGAATAGAGGGACATAAAAACTCATCCTTTCTTCTACTTTTGCATAATTGGTAGAAACAGCTGTGTTAAGAGAATGTCCCCACTCTCCATATACCAAGAAGTTAAATCCCCTTGTAGGACTAAATATCGAGTCTCTAGTATCATACCTATAACTCTGTCTTATAGAGTACTTCCAATAAGAAGCATCGTCAGCAGGGTTTGTTGCCTCAAATATGTTAATCCTTTCAAATGCATTTCTTAATATAAGAGAATGATCACCTATTTTTTTCTCAAAATAGAGAGCTGTATCTAATTTCTTTTGACCATAATCTGGATAATCATCTTTTGTGGCCTCTACTGCTAGTCTAAGGTCCAATGGTATATTAAGAAAATACGGTTCATAATAACCTGCAAGTACATCATACTCGGCAAATCTAAAACTATCGTCTAACTTTCTTGAAATAGAACCATCAAGATATATTCTTCTTCCCCAACCACCTAAATTACCATAACTTATACCAGAAAATAGTTTTAGACCTTCATCTGTTCTATAACCAGCCCCTATTTCATAAGTACCAGCCTTTTTTTCCTCTACAGACACAAGTATATCCCTGTACTCCTGACCATACGCACTAGAAGGCAGGACTTCTACGGACACTATCCCTAAAAAGCCAAGTCCAGCTAAAGCGTTCTCTGTATCTTGTATCTTTTTAGGTGTGATAACATCGTCTTTTTTAAATCTAAATTCCCTGCTTATTACTCGTTCTTTTGTCTTTACAAGCCCATCAATAAATATCCTTCCTATTCTTAGTTGTTTACCTTCTTTTATAAAAATATTAACATCAACAAAACGATAATCGTCACTGTAAGAAAAAAGATTATCCCTGTCTAAATAAAAATCAACATATCCATTGTCCTTATAATATTCAGTCATCCATTTAAT
>CAYPMK010000004.1:31332-44170 GCA_964411885.1 uncultured Bdellovibrionales bacterium | reverse complement strand
AAAGATTCTACTGCTGTTACTGTCGCATCAGAAAAACCAAAAGATTTATAATGGTCCTCTAATTTTCTAGCTAAAACGGGATAATAATCTGGGGTAACAACTATGGTGTCTGAAATATCCAAAGCATCTTTCAACTGTCCTTGAGATCTAAAAAAATTATTTCCATCAAAAATTATCTTATATTTTGGCCCGGTCTTTACACCAATACTAACTTGTACGTTTTTCATATCTGCACTAAATCGCACAGAATCCCTGTAAACAGAACTTGCATAATATCCTTTATTATAAAGATAGGTCCTTGTCCTTTTAATAGCTTCTTGTATACAAGTGTAGCAAGCCCTTTGGCCTTTTCTTATATCAAGCACCCTAGAGATGTTTTCATTAGATTCAAAACCTTCTACATCAATATTCAAAGAATCTATTAAAGAAGCCTCGCCTTCTTGTATTAATATTATTATATCTACTCCATCTTTATCATTTTCTGTTTTTTTAAGATCGAATTTCGCACTCAAGAACCCCTGTTCAGAATAGAATTTTTCTACCCTCTGCTTGAGTGACTCACAAACATCCTCACAGTATGACCCTTGTGCTCTAAAACCTATTTGTTCCAATATCGATCTACTAGAAAACGTTTTATTACCTTCAAAGATCAGTTTCTTAATTGGAGTCTTCTTGGTAACATCAGCAACTAAAGTACCATCTTTAAGTAAGTCCCAGCCAGAAATATCTACATTAAGTTTGTCTTCTGCTTTTTTTAATAAAGCGTCCAAATCTTGCTTTGAATAACTCTGGCGATCTTTAATACCAGAAACACTAATTAACATGTCTTGGGTCAAACGATAGTCGCTGGATATAATGTTGAACTTTGTACCTGTTATAAAATAATTACCCTGAGCACCTAAAAGGCTAGAACTCAAACTTAAACTTAATATCAACACCTGCATTAGAAGGTTTATTCTGGCTAGCATTCTCTTTATTTTCCTCTTCAAATAAAAGTTTAAGCTGCACATTCCTATTAACATCATATTGTACATTAACTTCTTGTTTATTGATATTCTCATCAAGTGATTTACCATAAATAACTTTAAGGTCATTAGTTAAATCTTTTTGAAATTCTATGTCTGGTATCGTAGAATCCTTATCTTTAGGCGCTTTAAGCTTCATACCAACACCTGTATTTTTCTTTATGGAACCAGTCACCCCAAGCCCTTCTGAAACTATATTACCGCCTGTTCCTGCCGTAAACCCACCCTGATCCATAAAATCAGATTGAACATCCCCTGTAGCAAGTAATGTAAGTATCTTTTCTTCTGTCAATGGAGGTGTGGAGCTAACACTAAACTTTGGTTCGCCTTTCTCGCTAACCATTTTCAAGAAAACCTGATAATTGTTTATCTTTGCTTCTGAATCAAGCTGATAAACTATTGGTTCAACATCGTCATCCCTGAATTTAACTCTTCCTGACAACAATTCAAATGTATTATCAAAGTATATAAAATTACCATTAAGAAGATCTACAGAGCCAACAAGCTTTGGATCAACGTCGGTACCATTAAGCCCTAAATCAAAAGCCACTTCACCTGTCATGGTCGTGTTCTTTACATAGATATCGTTAGCTGTCTTTAGTTTTATATCGAACTGTAAATTAGGTTTGCTTCTCTTAAACAGTACCGTGTCATCTATCTTCTTGCCTTTTGATAGCGCAAGTCTTGCTACCTCTATATCTTTTCTATATGTACCATCATAAACATTCATCACTCCAGTTATTGAGTATGGTGGTCTTTCACCTTTTACGTCAATATTACCTTCCCATCTTCCCCTAAAACCCTCTGGGTAATCTAAGAATAATTTGTCTATTTTTACGCCTACATTAAAAGCAGGATATAGGCCAGAAAGACTAAATATCTTATCCATGTTTATCGTTCCATTAAAAGAAGCACTAGCTCCTCCTGCATTAAGAGAAAAAGACCCTAATTTGAGCACATTATTATCTATCAACATTTTGCCTACAGCATTTATAGTACCAAGCTTATGTCCATAAGTTGTGATCGACACATCTCTAAAGTTAGATGTCCCATTCAGTTTATTGCCATAAGAAAGATCTATATCTATTTTGCCTCTAGCGCCTGTTATTTGTTCTTTAAATACTCTTAATAAAGAAACAGGAATACAACCTTTTATTAATATATTGTTCCCGTTATTGTTAAAACCAAGCTTACAAACACCTCCGTCGTAATCCATTAGTAGTTCTGTGTCTTTTATATAGTAGACGGAATTCTTGTACTGAGCAGATATTTTGCCTTTATTACTTAAATTCATAAACCCGCTGTAGAGTTTTAATTCCTCAATGTCTAAATTACCCCATTTTATAGAACCATTCTTGTCTATCAAAAGATCAATGTGTCCGTTAATACCTGTTCTAAATGGTTCAGCCTCTGATGACATAAAAATACCAGTCAAAGGATAAACATCCAAAGCTCTCAAATTAGATCGGAGTTTATAAGTTCCATCTACTTGCTCTACAAGATCTCCTGTGGCGGCACCATCAAAAACATTGAACTTAAGGTCTATTGTGTCTCCAAATACAAGCTCCGCATTAACTGGTTTTAACTTATTCCTGTCCATTGAAAGATCAGAAAAATTAAATTTCAAACTACCAGATAATTTCTTGTTGAAATGTTTAACATCCCCTTTAACTGTTAAATCACCATCTATCTCTGCCCTGCTAGACAAAGCCATTATGTCTGAAACATCTATTTTATTAGATCTAAGGCCCAAAGAAAGCACACCATTCTTTCTTGCACCATCTATATCAAAACGACCTGAACCACGAGTAATATAAGCATCATCTATCTTGAGCTCTCCTTTATCCCAAGTAAAATCAAAATTAGCCTTATCAAAACGTTCAGCAAAAAATTCTATATCTGAAATATCTAGGTTGCAGTCTAATTTAATACCTTCCCAAGATGGCCTACCACTTAATTTCACAACACCATTAACTATAGCTGATGGAGAACCAAACAATTTTTCTTTTGAACCAAATAATTTATATATGTCTCCGGTGTAAGCATCTTTCACAATACCACTGCCACGCAGATCAACCTCGTTGTCTTTGCCAAATATTAGATTTATATTACCTGAATATTTTGAGTTACCGATCTTGCCTTTTAGATCACTAAAAGACAACACCTCGTTAAGATATGTTATCTTACTCGATATAGAGCCAAGATGATATCCATCAAGTAGTTTAACATCAGCAAAGTCAATATTACCAAAAGTTTTAAAATCACCATTTTCATCAACTATTAATTTAGTCTGGAAATCACCTTTACCAAGTACAGGCAAGTCCTCTATCCTTCCATATGTATTCATAGAAAAATCAGAAGCTTTTACGTCTAGATCTACGGTAGAGTCATTCTTTATCCACCCATTCACCGTCATCATATTGTTTTGACTTTTAGCCTTGAAATTATCAAAATAAGCACCTTTAGCACTAAAATGGACCTTGCCAAAAACATGTCCATCCTTAAAATCAAGGATGCTATTCTCTCTATTTACTGGAGCCCCTTTCTTTTTAAGTACCCAAAAATCTTTAACATAAAGATCAAAAACACCAGTTATCTTGAATTCTGGTCGTAACACACCAGAAAAACTAAAAGGGCCGTTTATGTTAAACTTTGAAAGACATCTTTTTATATCGAATAGTTCAAGATATCTAGAAAGGTCTATGTGGTTAACACTACCTTTACCACTCACTGAATAAGGAGCTGAAAGCATCAATTTAGTATCATTTATTGATATGCTTTTTTCTCCATCTGAAATATCCAAATGAGAAATGAATATATTCTCGTCCTTAAAACTAGACCTTAATGCTAGCTTTGGTATCAGCATGTCATCCCATAATAAATCTTTTATATCTGCAGAAACATCTAGAGACATCTTCTTAAGACCACCTAATACTTCACCATATGTTTTACCACCAGCGAGCAAAGAACCAGACTTAATGTCTTTAGAGAAATCATCTTTAAGATATTCTTGATATTCTTTAAGATATGACAGATCAAACTCAGTTTTCCAAGACATATTTACAAGTGATCTTTTGTAATCTGTTACATCGCTAAGCGTACCACCAGCATATATCTTTCCACCATCAACTGTTATATCAGCTTTATTTATCTTTAATTGTTTATCCTTTATGTCCGCTCTTACCTCAAAAGACCTTATTTGTTCTATCGGTAATTTCACTGAATCAGCGCTCATCTCCAAAACAAAATTAGATATAATACCTTTCCTTATATTGACATTAAAACCATTAAGGTCAAAAATCTCTGTCTTATTTGCAGTTGCAAGAGAAAGATCTATATTACCGTCCTCTATTGTGACCCTTTTTAGATCTCCTTTCTCTAGATCTTCCAATATGGATGCAATGTTTATGTCTAATTTTTTATCGTCGTAATTAAGGTCCATAAATATAGATAAATCTGGTTTTTCAAGTTTTATTCCAGAAATACCAACCTTTCCTCTTATTAACTTTATTATATTAAAATATACAGAGGCCTCTTCTGCAGAAAGGTTCACTTTATACTTAGGGTCCTCTTTTATCAGCTTAATGCCCTGTATTCTTACTGCTGGTCTAAAATATGATATCCTTACATCTTTTACTTCTACTTTTATACCGAATTGGTAGTAAGACTGAGTAACAATAAGTCTTTTAGCAAAATCCCTTAAAGCCATCGAGTTAAAAACAATAAACACACCGACCATAAGGAACACAATGAAAATAGCACTGAAAAGTAAAGCTCTTCTTATCACCTATTCACCTCTCCAGCACAGCAGCCCTTATCTTTACGTCTCTATAACTCGGGTTCTCGTTAATTATATCCTTATATATTTTTAACGATCCAACTCTATCGCCAGCTTTTTCATAGCAATCAGCCATGTAGTACATGGCGTTAAGCTTTAGGTCTGGATCTTTGGTCAATAATATTATTTGCTCGAATAATGGGATTATTTTTTCTAGTTCTATTACATCTTGGGACATCGCCTGACTATATGTTCTATATATTCTTGCTTCTACAGCTTTGTTATGACCGTGGTCATCTTTGAAATATTTTAAGACCTTATCAAAAGAATCAACAGCATCTTCCCAAAGCTCCATTTCCATATATGCTATACCAAGATCAAAATTAAGTTCATAGTCATGCAACAAAGACCCCTCTTGTAGTTTTTCATTGAATTTCTTAATAAGATCCTTATCTATAAAAGTAATGTCGTCAGTATCATTGCTAAGATAGTCTTCTAGACTAGAAGATATCTCTTCTATGGTTCTCTTGTCCTGTTTTATATTAGGAGGTAAAACAGTTGGGCCAATCTCGTCAGACAATTTCATTGCCCTATTAAGCATGCTCTTTATATCTTCGTTACCCGGTTCTTCCTTTAATAAAGAAAACAATTTTACAGCAGCTTTGTCATAAAATCCCTCTGACATCAATATTTCTGACTCTCTTAAACCGTCAAGGACCTTTGGCGAGAACTTGCTCTTTCTTTTTAGATCTATTACCTGTGTTTTATCTTCTGTTGCTTCTTTCAGTTTTTGATCTAGCTCTTCTCTGAGTACTTTCTTTTCAAGTTGTTCATGCATAATGTTAGTAAATTGTTCTCTTTCTAAATATGACAGGCTCTCCATCTGAACATCTTCATCTTTGTTGTCGCTGTCCATTATAGAAAGTGTGTTCTTTTCCATAGATTTCATATGGCGAAGTATGTGATCTACTCTACTTATATATTCTTCGTTATCTATTGTTATTTCTCCCCTTGAGATAGCCTCACAAAGAGTTCTTGCTAGATCGTCGTGACCAAGTGCCCACAGTGATTTTGCTATCATATAGAACATAGTAGCAGAACTTGGTTTTAGACTAAGCCCCCACAAACACAGCTTAATACAATCAACAAGTCTGCCTGTTCTAAAGTACAGACCGCTTAGGTCCTCAACATATAAAAAAGCATCTGGTGTATTAGAGAGTGCAAGGTTCAGAGCTACGTCTAATAAGCCATATTCAGATCCATCCTTAAGATCTTTAATTATCTGTTCAATATTTCTACTCGCTTTTGTTTTTGCTCCCCTTTTATATTCATTCTTTATTATCTCAAGAAGGTCCTCTACACCTTCTTGGCCAAGCTCTTTAACTATCTGTAACATCTCTATGGCTTTATCCATAAAACCAGCATACTCATAATGCTGTGCCGCTATCCTATAATAATAACTAGCCTCTCCATATTGACTTAATTTTCTGAATATGTTGGCTAATTTTACTATCACCTCTGTGTCTTCTGGGTCAATAGTGAGTATCCTTTTACACACAGCTATACCTTTTTTGTAATTACCTCTCTCTATATTAAGTTGTAGGAGTTTCTCTAGAAACTCTATAGCTTCATCATATTTATCTAATTCTTGATAGCATTGAGATATTTTGAGTAAAAGGTTCTCGTCCTCGTTATCACGGCCCAAGATAGACAGAAACAACTGCAATGCCTCTGGATAGTTGCCTGCAGAAAAAGCCTCGTTACCTCTTAAATATATACCCCTAACATCCATAACAAATCATAGTATGATCTTTTTTTCCTTGGACAGAGTTGTAAGAACCTCGTGCCCAGAAGCTGTAACCATAACCATGTCCTCTATCCTCACGCCTCCAAGTCCGGGAATATAAAGACCCGGCTCTATGGTAAAGACCATCCCTTCCTTGAATGTAAATTCTGTAAAAGGAAATATTTTTGGATACTCGTGTATATCAAGTCCAAGATGATGTCCCAAAGAGTGTTGTATGTATTTTTTATATCCTTTATCTATTAAATACCCATATGCTTTTTCATAAAGTTCAACGGCCGTAACGTTAGGTCTTACAGCTTCTATAGCTCGTCTTTGTGCAGTATGAACATCGTCATAAAGTTGTATCATCTCTTTGCTTGGTTTACCTAATATATAGGTTACTGTTTCATCACAACAATAACCATCATAAACAGCACCCCAGTCTATTATCAAAAAACCATCACCTTTTATTTTTTTCTCGGAGGGTATAGCGTGTACAACGGCAGAATTCTCTGCAAACGCGACTATTGTATCAAAAGCAGATTTTTCTGCTCCATTAAGCCTCATGTGATGATCTAGATGTGCGGCAAATACTTTTTCTGTAGGGTGTTCTGATAAAAGTCCTATAACCTCTGACAGCGCTTTTTCTTGTATCCTTATTGACTCCCTCATTGTTTTAATTTCTTGGGCACTCTTTGTATATCTATAAGCAGATGGTATTATATCTATTGGAACCATTGTTACTTCTTTACTTATACTATTGAACATCTCCACCGTCATTGCTTTAGATGAAAATCCCAATTTATTTATTCCATGTTCCTTATAGAAATCTGGCATTTCCCACAAACTTGATTCCTTTACATTAATAACTATTTCAGCATTTTTAACATTCTGTTTTGCCTCTAGCTCAAACCTAGGGTCTGTGACCAAAAGCATCTTGTTGTTCTTTGTATAGAATAACAAACCATTATTGCCTCTAAAGCCACACATGTACCTTATGTTCTTTGGATCTACGAACAATATGGCATCACAATCATTTTCAACAAAGATCTTTTTTAGCAAATTACTATCCATTTTAGCCTCTCTTATTTAAAACATTTTAATGAAGATAGTATAAATTGTATATGTCTTTTTTGAGGTACTCCATAAAGCATGTTTCTCATTATAGAATCTGGTTCACCCATAAACCTTCCTATATTCTTCGACGACAAATTTTTGTTAGGTTCAAAGTACTCATCACTTAAGCCTAAAAGATGCCCTGCCTCATGGTCTATAACACTATACGGTGTTAAAAGACTCCATTGATGGCTGGAGACCCTTTTTAGATATAAGGAGCTTGGCCAAGGCTGAACTTCTATGCTTATAGTTCCTGAATCGACCTCGTCAACTATAGCAAGCTGAACTTTAAGACCATCTTTGCTCCATGTAGACGATATAGATCTAGACCATTCAGCAGCTGTGTTGCCTATATTAAGTTCCTTATCATGTATTAACTTTAGCTTTAGTATCAGCCTGAACGTATTATCCTCTTTTTTAAAATAATACTTTACTGGTCTTAACGCCATAATCCAGCCAATATCAGTTGGAACAAAGGAATACTCTCTACAATCAATACTCGATAGTTTTTTTCCACGTTCCCTTATCTTTTCTGCCTCTCTTATGATATCTGCCCTATCCTTGTATTCAACAGCCTTATAGACAGAATAAGCCTTGTCAAAATAAACGACCGCATTGGCAAGATCAAAATTATTTTCAAACATTATACCTTGTACATAATACCTTAAACTTTCAAAATATGGACCTTTATCGACTGGAATCCTCGTTATATATTTTTCAGCAAGATCTTTTTTCCCATACTCCGTTAACCACCCTGTCCACTGAACTATAAAATCATACCTATCAGGATACTCCTTAAATATCTTTTCTGCGTCTTTTGTTGCAGAAGTTATTTTAAGATTCCTCACTCTCATTTCAGCTCTTTCTGAAAGTAGATAATAAAGTTCTGTATCTCTCCATTCACTAGATATTAATTCTGCATATATCTTTTCTGCACGATCGTACCATCCCGTTCTATAGTATATATGGGCAATGAACCTTAATGACACTCTATCAGACGGATCATACTTAAGAACCTCTTTAAATACTGTTAATGCTTCATACTGCTTGTTCTCTGCATAGGACATTAGTGCCTTCATCCTCTTATATTCTAGAAGTCCTGTAAAACTGTTAGTCCTAGATGCATCCTGAAGGACACCTTTTGCCTTATCTATATTACCCAGCATCAAATAAGAATAAAATCTCATGAATAAAGGTGCAGACTCTTGAATAGCAACCTTATTCCATTCTCCCTTAGCAAAATCAGAAATATTAGAATAATAAGTTTTTTCTATCGCTGATAATTTTTGTCCTTTTTCTGAAATATCCTTTTCTATTGATTGTCCAGACAATGCCTTAAGACGTAAATAATCCTTACTATTACCAGACCTAGTATATAGGTCCATTGCAGAACCAGCATTACCTTCGTCTTCAAATATCCTTGCCTTAAATAAAGTACAATCCACTTTTCTTAAACTTCTACACATAGAAAAAAGATCTCTAGAAGACGGTGGCAACTCTAATCTTAACATTTCATTCAGCAAAGAAAGAGCTTCTCGTACCTGTTTGTTCTTTTTTGCTGAATCAAATCTTTCGATAAAAGTAGATGTATTTTTTTTTGCAAGATCGTGAAGCTCGTTCAAAGAAGTTTGTCTTTCAGATGCAAAAATATTTTGAGTATAAAAAGAAATTAATAAAGAATATAAGAATAACCTATAGAGCCTGTTCATTTATTAACTCCTTAAGATCCTTTTCCATTGGCGATATAAAAGTCAGTTTTACGTTATTAGTTGGATGTTGGAATGTAAGTGACAGCGCGTGAAGAGCTTGTCTACCAATGAACTTTTTTTTGTCTTTTTGTTTACCATATGTAGTATCACCCAAAAGAGGGTGACCAAGATCTGCCATATGTACCCTTATTTGATGAGTACGACCAGTGCTAAGCTCCAGCCTTAATAAACTAACGCTATCATTATGGGACAGGACCTTATATCTTGTTATTGCTTTTTTCCCGCTCTTTAATTTACTACTAAATTTTTTTCTATCTGTAGGATGCCTGCCATAAAAAGTACTTATTTCAAGTTCTTTGTCTTTTGGTACACCCCAAACGACAGCATAATAAATTCTTCCCGCACTTTTATTAGAGAATTGTTTTGCCAGATCAAGATGTGACACATCGTCTTTCGCTACTACAATAAGACCACTGGTATCTTTATCCAATCTATGTACTATCCCTGCTCTAGATGCTCCTCCTATGGACGATAATTTACCTGAACAAAAATGATATAAAGCATTAACTAAAGTACCATCCTCATTGCCCGGAGCTGGATGAACGACCATACCTGCTTTTTTGTTTATAACGATGATATTATCGTCCTCATAAATTATCCTTAAAGGTATATTCTGAGGTTTAATATCCAGAGGAGATTGCTCTGGTATACTTATTTGTATAAGATCACCCAACTTAATAACACGTGATGGCTTGGCTAATTCACCATTTACCTTTACTAGACCATCCTTTATTAGGACCTGAATAGCATTCCTAGAAAAAGCATCTCCTATATCTTCAAAGTATTCTACTAAAAGTATATCCAATCTTTTACTGTTATAATTAGACGTAAATGTATATGTATTGGTCTTCACTTCTCGAGTGCCTTATCATACCTCTTCATATATGCAGCAACTACTTTCTCAAAATCAAGATCCAAAGCTTTTGCATAACTTTTTATAAATCCCCTTACATAAACCCTTGCTGGCATAGCTTTATAATCTTCACGTTCTATAGCCTCAAGATGATATACAGCGACTTTAGTTACATTCGATAAATATCCAAGGTTTATATTCTTGTATTTTCTTATTTGCTGTAGAAAAGCACCTGAGAAATCCTCTTCAAATCTTATCTTTGATTCAAGAGATTCATCTACCTTATATTCCGGTACTTTGCTTGTACTCTCCTGTTTTGAAACAGAAACATATGCTTTAAAAGCAGCTTTATTTATTTTGGGATCCTCATAATCATCTGATGCATCACCAAAGTTTGGTGTTTCTACAAAAGAACGACCAAGTTCCCCCGGTTTATCAAATATTATGTTCACCACAGATCTATGACTGTTTATATTATGCTCTCTATTATAAAGTTCTCTTCTTTGTGGATTAATAAGGACCTGATAGGCTTCCTCTATTAAATTTACCATATTACTACTTTCTTCATCTGAGTAGAGAGAGTAAAGCGCCATTGAATCTTTACTATATACAGCTTTTGCCCTTTGATATGCTTCTACTATCTCTTTACGAGTGGCGTTCTCGCTTATCTCTAGTATCTCGTAATAATTTATACTTGATTTAGGATCGGGCATCTTTTATCGCTCCAAAGTTCCTTCTATGAACTTAACGTCTGGGTCAATAACCTTTCTATATATACGATTAAAATTAGATATCAATTTTGAATTTGGGAATTCAAGTATAACAGGATTTTTCTTTCTTATACTTTGCCATACAAGATTATCATATTCAATATAACCAAGAAGATCTGTTTCTATACCGAAATATTTTTTACATACAGAACTAACTGCATGACCGATCTCTATGTCTGTCTGTGAACGGACCATGTTAATTATCAACTTAGGAGCAAAATCAGATATCTCATTTCTTATGGCTTGTCCCATACTAGGTTCTACTTCATCTATCTTCCTTAAAAGATCAGACGGTGTACTAATACCGTTAGCTATCCTGTTCTTCATAATATCATCTATCATTTTCTTTACTTTAAGAGTTGATTCTGCATTTTTAAGTTTTCTGTAAAAAGCACTCTTAATGAACCTGTATACATTTTCTATAGAGGTAGGCTCTGGAACGAGGGTTACTATTCCAATATCTGAAGCAAGAAAAAAATCTAAGGTATTGAACGACGTTCCTGCACCAAGATCTAATATAATATAATCAGCGTCTAGTTCCTTTAACTTATTTATAAAGCGGACCTTTTGCATATATTTTATATTAGCTATATCAAGAATATCTTGTGCACCACTTATCAATCTTAAATTCCTAATAGGTGTATCTATAAGTATTTCGTTAAGGTCATTAACGTCCTTAAGCATAAAATCACTTAAAGTACTCTTTGGAAGGTCCACTCCAAGACAAGTATGAAGGTTGGCACCGCCAAGATCGAGATCTATTAGTATTACATTCCTACCTTCTCTAGCTAACATTATACCAAGGTTGGCTGTTATAAGTGTTTTACCAACACCACCCTTGCCACCACCTACAGATATAACAGTTTTTTTCTTGTTAAGTTCCTGTGTATGATCAATAGAAGAAGATGAACTACTTTTACCAAGAATAAGTCCCATTAATCTTTTATCCTCGTATTTATCAAACCTCTCTTCCTTAACTTTTCTACTAAAGTAGTCCTGTTCAGACCAAGAAGTTTGGCTGCTCTATTTTTATTCCAACTGGTCATATCAAGAGCCTGTTTAATTAAATTATCTTCTATGTCCTTAATGATATTATTAAGGTCAACTCCACTTTCTGTGACCATAATACTTGGACTTGAAACAAAGTTAAGGTTCTCTGTAGAGATCAATGTGCCTGTATCTTCTAAATACTTTCTAGGAAGGTCAGAAACTTTGATCTTCCCGTCACTAAGGGTAACCAATCTTTCAACCAAGCCCTTTAATTCAGCAACGTTGCCAGGCCAGCTATACAAAAGAAAAGCGTCCATAACAGCTTCTTCTACATTAACACCGCTATTAGACCTTTTTGAACCATAAGTATTAACAAAATGCATGGTGAGTATTTCTATATCATCTTTTCTTTCTCTTAAAGAGGATAAATGTACAGGAATAACATTTAAACGATAGATGAGATCTTTCTTTATCCTTGTATCATTGCTTATAGCTTCTATAGACCTAGAGGAAGCTCCCAATATTCTTACGTCGCTGGAAAGCGGTCTTGATGTGCCAACAGGGCAATATGTGCTAGATGACAAAAAGTTGATCATTTTTGTTTGAATCCCTTGAGGCATCTCATGTATGTTGTCTATTAAGACAGTTCCACCGTCGGCTATTTCCAAAAGGCCTGCTTTAGATGATATAGCACCGGGAAAAGCACCCTTAACATATCCAAATAATTCTATCTCAAGGTTATCAGATGAAA
>CAYPMK010000004.1:13386-31232 GCA_964411885.1 uncultured Bdellovibrionales bacterium | reverse complement strand
GGAAAAGCACCCTTAACATATCCAAATAATTCTATCTCAAGGTTATCAGATGAAATAGAAGAGCAGTCTACAGTTGCAAAAAGTTTTTTTGATCTCTCGCTCATAGAATGTATGGTCTTTGCTACAAGGGTCTTACCTGTACCGTCCTCTCCTGTTATAAGGACATTGCTAGTAACGTCAGCAGCCTTCTTGACTAGATCAACAACTTCTTGCATTGCTTTGCTTTTAAATATTATATTAGACACACCAGTATTCTTGTTGAGTTGTTTCTTTAGATATATATTCTCTTCTTTCAATTTCTTGTGTTCTATCGCTCTAGCCGCCAACTGAACTAACTCATCAACATTAAAAGGTTTTACTAGGTAATGGAAAGCTCCAAGTTTTGTTGCTTCTATTGCAGTATCTATTGTGGCATATGCTGTCATTATGATAGAGGCTGTAGACGGAGATATCTCTGTTAATTTAGACAAAAGATCTATGCCGCTCATGCCCGGCATCTTTATATCTGATATAACAAGATCAAATCTTCCTGATGAGATAAGCTCAAGGGCTTTTTCTCCATTTTCTGCCGCTGTAACTTGATAACTTTGATTAGTAAGACATCTTGAAACAGAAGACCTATAAGTAGGTTCGTCGTCTACCACCAATACTCTAGCTAGAGGCATAACCCCACCCCCTCTTTTTATATTATAAACCCCACACTTAAAGTGTATACTTGCTTAGGCCACCTGTCAATTTTTTGGTACTACCAGAAAGTACTTATCTTAAAACGATTTTTGCAGTAAGTATGCTTTAATGAAAAGGTTAAGAATAATACTAGGATCAATATTGATCCTCTTGCTCGTCTTTCTAGCCCTTTACGGGAAAGATAACTATTATCTTAAATTAAAATCTGCTGACAGAATATGGGCAGAAATATACAGCGTCTTAAATGAAATAGCAAAAAAAGGTGACCATGTTGAGTACGAGAACAGCAATAGCCTGCATGAAGAAAGACTAAAACAACATGTTGAGATGTTCAATCAAAGGAACGCTCCACATGTAATGAACACTTACGTTTTAAACACCAAGTTCGCTGAATTAGACGGTAATAATATCGTAGAATTCGCCATAACAGAAAAAAGTACCAATCAAATAATGGAACAAAAGCTCCTGCAAGCAGAACAAATAAAAGCAAAAAGTATAATACCAGGCTTCATCGCTCTTTTTGGATCTTTAATAACGCTGAACCCGATTGCATGTTTGTTGACAGGAATATGGGTGGGTGCATCTATAAATTCTGCTAATTCCTTTACAATGGGCCTGCACGACTTGATTTTTAAATATATCCCATACGGCTTTAAGGGTATAAAGCTCGCCATTTTTCTTTACCTTATAATACTGTGTATAAGAATAATGAACAAGGCTGGTTCCCTGCGCACTATCGCAGAAGAGAGATCCCCATTAAAATACATTCCTTTGATCTTTACAGCTTATCATCCATATATATTCTCAAGTTTTGGCAATTGGTACTTTAAGGCCATTAATAAGGATAGACCCTTACACAATACTGAAACAACTTTTCAAACAATAGGATTAGCAATACAGCCTCTATTAGTATTTTCTCCTTTAATGTTCTTTTATATACAGGGCAACTCAATATATTTTCACTTTACCTCTCTGGCACTACTAACAGTTTCCTTCTTGTATATTTTGTGGAGCAAAAAATCCGTTCGTAATATTATTTACTCAGATTCAGATCCAGATCTTAAAAAAATAAAGATAATCCCATACGCTGTAATAATAGCTTCAATATTACCTATACCTTTAGTCTTTCTCGACTTCAAACTTAATAATGTATTACTAATATCTGGTCTTGCCGCAATACTGCCTGCAATATATTACTCCACAAAACACGGCATACTCTCGCTGAAGGAGATCTGCAAACTAGCATTTAGCACATTAAAATACTCTCTAAAGTTCATGGCATACATTGTGTTGGCTTACTCTTTAGAAAAAGTCCTTCGTGACACCGGCGCCATACATTTTATGATAAGCTTTTTTATTACAGATATCCAAAGCCCACTATTCTTTGTCCTGTTATTTGTCTCTTCAATAATATCGTCGTCGATAATGGGTGGTTTCGTTGCTTCTTCCTATTTACTGCTTACCTCGTTCACCCCGCTAATAGGGCTTGATCTAGGCTCAATAGATATGAGTGCAGTAAGTATTTGTATATTAGAAGGAGCATTGATCGGTGAACTATTGTGCCCATACTCGCCTAGCTCCATAATAAGCAGTGCTCTTTTTGGTGTTAACCCAAGTAGTCATGTTCTAAAACAAATAAAATACGTAGTGTTGGCAACATCTATAGCCGCCATACTTGGTTTCCTATCTTATGGATCTGGTGTTGCGCCAACTTATTGTTATGTCGGAATATTGCTATTAAGCCTTGCTTCTGTAGCAATAATGAAAAAATATAAAAAACTATAAATTATCGCTTGCTTTTAGAATTTCCGTCTGTATAAATATTACATTGTCTTATTTAGATTTAAAGCACATATAAAAGTGCTTTGGGGGAGGCGATTATAACATGAACCTTGAAACAATTAAAGCCAACAACCCTTCTTTGAACCAATCACAGGTTACAAGTAGACTAGTTTATGAAAGTGAAGAAATGAAAAGCATTATAGACATAGTGAATAGAATAGCAAAAAGCAATATTAACGTCATTGTAACTGGAGAAACAGGAACAGGGAAAGAACTTATAGCAAGAGAGATCCACAAAAGAAGCAACCGTGCATCTAAACCTTTCGTTATAATAAATTGTGCATCATTAACAGAAGAATTGTTTGACAGTGACTTATTTGGACATGTAAAAGGAAGTTTCACTGGGGCAATAGGCGATAAAACAGGGTATGTTGAAAAAGCAAATGGGGGGACCATCTACCTCGATGAAATAACTGCCTTAAGCCCATCTATGCAGGCCAAATTGCTAAGGTTCGCTCAAAGTGGTGAATTCAGCAAGGTTGGAAGTTCTAACACCATGAATTCCAACGTAAGAATAATATCTTCTACGAACAAAAAACTAGAGAATGAAATAAGGAATAACTCCTTAAGAGAAGACCTTTTTTATAGACTTAACACTATCGTTTTAAGAATGCCTCCTCTAAGAAAAAGAAGAGAGGATATACCTGTACTAGTAAAAGAGTATCTAGGGAATTCCGTAAAAGAAGTACAGCAAGAAGCTATGGAAGTTTTCTTAAGTTATCCATGGCCGGGCAATGTAAGGGAATTATTTAATTGTTTAGAGAGAATAAAAGTTAACCTACCATATGAAAGTAATAAAAAACCATCTATAAGTGTAAATGAAATCCCCTCTGAAATACGAATTATGGCAAGGAATACTGGTCTTGGTTCCAGCTCTTTCCCTCAAAAACTAGACGATATAGAAAGAGAACACATACTTAGTTCTTTGCAATACTTCAATGGGAATAAAAGCAAAACATCTACAGCCCTTGGCGTAACATTAAAGACGCTGTACAACAAGTTAAATAAGTACGAAAAAGAAGGTTGGATATAAGAACAGTTAGCGGATAAAGTTATCCATCTCTCCAGAAGAAGCCCTTATCTCTTTATTAACTTCGTCTATATCAAGAACTAATTCAGAAAGTGATTCATGCTTTATAAGTCCTGTCTTATACAAAGAATATGTTAACTCCCCAAGTCTTTGAAATTTATATTTTCTTGTCCTTTCCATAATAGATCTTTTCATCATAAGTTTTGCCACTAAAGTGGATCTTTTTAGGACATCAAAAACATCTGCCACTATTTGTTTGGTATTCTTCATAGTCTAGCCTTATACAATAATTATAGATATTTTGTCTAATCTAAAAAAATTCCAATAAATAATTATTGACTTATAACTCTAAATGTTGTATAATGAACTAATAAGGAGTTAATTTCTATGTTTGTAAACATGAGAATATTAATTTTAGTTATAATCATCTCGCTGACCAGCTCATGTTTTGATAAAAAGGCCAAACAAAATGACCTCTCCTGTAATTCAAGTTCCTGTCTAGAAAAAGTATGCCCTGGATACTCCACTACGGACACATATGCAGCTGATACAAATTTTGAAATATGTGAGTTTGAAGGCTCCTGCGAAATACCAAACATGCCTCTTTTGTTACAATTAGGCTTTAATATTCCGGGTTCAAACATAGCTTGCGGACCTACAGCAGTAAAAATGATAACAGATAGTTTAATAAGCACTACTCAAGGGACTACGACGGGCTGGTTGAATTTATATTCATCTATAACTGCAAGTTCAGATCCAACTGGATCCTCAACAGGTTATTGTTCCAACAACAAAGATTGTAGACAAATGCTTTCTGTTGCCAATGAATTAATAAACGCTTCTTGGACTAATAATCCAAAAAAAGTAACTGCTCTAGAAACAGCGATGTTCTTTGAAGAAAGAGCCACAGAATTGAACAACGTTAATGGCACTAGCGCAAAAGATTATCAGAGCAACGTATTCCCTAACGACATAGATCAATGTACTTTTGCCAGTGGGAATCAGGCGTTGAACAACTCTCATCCGTGGGCTTATTCAATACTATATCTTGAATATCCTATAGAGGAAAAGACTAGCTCTACATACAACGGGGCTGAACTCTTAGATATATCAATAAATAATATAAGTGGACCAAATGGGCACTATATAGCCATGAAAGGGTTCGAGGCACAAGAGAGCGATATAATTTTTAAGTTCCATGATCCAATATACGGTATTAAATATTATAAGATATTAAAAGCAACAGAGGATGAACCGCTTTGTGTCGTAAAGTCTCAAGACGGAGCTTGTGTTAGATATATAAAAATAAAACAATTACCTTCTGGGTTTAATGGTAGCGTGGCCTTTTTAGTAGCAAACCCGGGAGAAGAAAGCTCTAATAACTATTATTTCAAATTAATAGCTGCTGTTTCTGGTATAACACCCTAATTTATCGTAAAATAGCATCATCAGGAGGAAACACGATGAAACGTTATTCCTATATAATAATAGGTCTGGCTATATTATTCTCTATATACTTAATATACAAAAGTCCAAACACTCAAGAAACAACAATAGCAGAAAATAAAAGTAATGAATCGACCGAAGAATTAGATGAAAGTATAAAAGATGTTCAAACACAAAATAAGGAAGAACAAAATACTGAAAAAGCACAGCCAGAAGAACTATTCTCTGACTCAAGTGCTGGGAAGAGTATAAAAAAAATATTAGAACTCTATACAGAACTAGACAACCCTGATTCTGATAGAGGAAAAGAAGCACACCTTGAGATAAAAAAATTGTATGAAACTCCAAATCAATCTTTTGAAGAGATAAAAAAAGGGTGTCTTTCTCTTCCTCACGAGATGGAATTACAAAAACAGTTTCTGCTCCAATTCTCTTCTATGCTAAATGTTGATAGAACAGAAAAACTTAGTTTCTTGGATAAAGCATTCAAAGATACAATGTATAAAGCTAGCAACTCTGTTAATTACCAAACAAGAAAAACACCCATTATAGTATTTGATACTTACTGTAGAACAGCTAATGATAAAGAACTGTGCTTTGATCTCATCAACAGCCAGATAAAAACAGCACCAAAGGATGTTCAAATATCGCTCCTGAATTCATATAAAAGTATAGATGTCGAAAAAGCAAAAGAGCTAGCTAACCAAAACAACATCCAAACCTATTGATATACATTTGAACTATTCTTATAAGATTTAGGATCTACTATAGCGATTCCACTTACCTCTTTTTCATCAAACTCAGTGTCTGCATAAACATTTATCGAAGTCCTATTCTCTCCACAAAGATTCTGACTGAAAACATCACAAAGTTCTTCTTTGGTGATCTTACTTATATGTTCACAAAGTTTAGTAGCATAATCAGGGTCACCACTAACGACAGAGGTAAGGACCACGTCTGTCATCCATTCTTCTATGGTTCTGTTCTGTTTTGAAACACTCGCTATCAATGAAGCTCTTGAACGCTCAAGATCTTCATCATTAAGTAGTAACATGTAGTCTATAAAATCATTAAAAACGACTCCTGCTTCTTTAGATATCTTTGAAGCATGAACCTTGTTGGAAACAACAGTAAAAGAAATACCAAGAACATGTTCAAAAAAATCAAGCCTTGATTCGACTATATATCCAAGACCTCTATTATTCCTCATTTGATCAAAGAAAAACCCTTTTAAGAACCCAAAGCCCAACTGAATAATAGCACTTAAGCGTATGTTTCTAGCACCAAAATCAAAATATGAGGTCCACGCAGCATCTTGTTCCTTGGTCTTTATGTAGTGATAAAAAGAATTACCTCTAGGCATCTTTATAATAAGATCCTTCGGTCTTTTTGATACATCCATAGTGTTTGAACCCAGTATTAAATAAAGTTTTTCGACAATAGATATTACTTCTTTAACACTTGAGTTACCGTAAACAAAGGATTCCACTGAAACATGTTCCAAGGTCTTTTTATGAAAAAGTTCTATGTCTTTAAGTTCAAGCTTCTTCAAAAGGCCTACATACTCAGTGTAATGAATGTTGTTTTTATGCATAAGATCGTATTTATGATACTGAACCAAAGGATATGGTTCTGCCAAAGAAAGTTCTTTATAATCTAACGCAAGAGATCTTTTTATCTTGTTAAACTCTAGTTGACTACCAAAGTTATTTGAAAAAGCATTTGTTACAGCCTCTATCAATGTAAATAACTTGTCTGAATAACCAGCAAAATAAAAAGAAAAGCCTCTGTCTGTTCTATCTACATCAAAAGACAATCCAGCTTCTCCTGCCATATCAGCTATATCCCTAAGGCTCTCGTTAAAGAGTTTAGAGAATATTATAGACATCAACTTACTCTTTGGATCTTTATTAACAAGATCGCTCAATAAAAGCAGATTAACATAAAGGTATGGTAACTCCATGGCCCAGTCCTGCATGAACCAAATAACGCCTTTATCATTATCCATTATCTTCCTCGGATAATGAATTCCATCATCTACTACGTGGGAAAAATCTGTACTGATAAAAATATTTGGTTCTGGGTATCTAAAGTAGCTGTACCTTTTACTGAAACAAGGAATAGCCGTCTTGGTTTCATACCCATAAGACGCTCCATAATATTCATCCTGTTGTTTTAATCTATCTGTAGACCCATAAAAAATAGACCTGCTTAGCTCTGGCTTAAGAGCGGAGAGAACTTCATTAAGGTCTTTGATACCATACTCATAAATAAGTTCACTCTGTTCTTCGCAGAACAAGGGGTCATAGTAGTGCATATTCCTTGCAAGACCTTTAACATACAAAGAACCTTCTTTATGTTCTTTGAACCTAAAACCAGCTTCTGCTGTTAGTCGTTGTTCATTAAAAATATATTCAGGATAGCCTTTGTTTGTTACAAACTCTAAATATGAATGTACATATTTAATTACATCATAAACATGTAAAACACCTTTAGGACTAAGAAAAACATCTATGTTCAAAAAAGACGCTAAAGACATATTATCAAAGCTAGACCACAAGTTCTCTGCAAGGTTTTTATTCTTTAATAATGACATTAAGGAACCATTACGCTCAGAATTAATAATGGATGTAATGATCCAGTTCGGTTTGGTCTTAAAACATGAATATATACCTTTTGTTTCAAATGATAATCTAAGGAAAGGTTTCCCACCAAAGTACTCGATTAAAAGCATGTTCGGTAGTTCATCTTTTTTGAATATTGGTGTTTCATACTGAAAGCGTTCTTTTGTCCCCACATTGTATGCACAAAAAACACCCTCAATAAGATCTTCCATCTCTTTTATAGGCTGTTTGCTTACGCAAACTATGTTAATTGGACTTGAATGATATAGCTCTAATAACCTACGAAGATCCTCTGTTTTCACTTCTAAAAGCGTCTTCTTATTCCCATGAAAGAACTTAGATACTGGGTGATCTTTTACAATACCTATTTTATTAAAAAGATATCTACAAAAATGATCTGGATCTTTTTTATTTATAGAGAACTCTTGATCTATTAACCGTATCTCTGGCTCTATATCTTTTTGTTCTAATAAAGGATCGCTCAAGCTATCAGCTAGTATAAATAAAGCTTCTTTAAGGACAGAACTAGATACTTCAAAACAGAATGAACTATGTTCTGCACCTGTACTAATATTGTAAATCCCCTGATTAGCATAAAGTATAGAAGAAAACGAATTTCCATCTGAATACTTAGCACTACCTTTAAACAGCATATGTTCTAACAGGTGAGAAAGACCCTGAAGCTGTATGGGGTCCCTCATAGAACCACACATTATATCAATTGCACAAGAAGCTTTGTTAGCTCTTGTATCGCTTATCAATAGCACTTTTATGCCATTTGATAGTTCAAGAAATTTTCTATCCTGCATTAATCCTTCTCATAAAGTGAGCAAAACTTTTACCCCATTTTTTGATCTTGATCAGTTCAAGGCCTTCTATGTTCTCTTTAAGGAATTCATTATCGCTTTCTGCTATCAAAATAGTATCTTTGCTCATTTTAGACGCCATTATCGATATTATTCTAACATAACCATCATAATTATATGGGGGATCAAGGTATATAAGATCAAAAGCCTCTATATCCTCTGTGTTTAAAAAATCCTCTGCATCATTCTTAATAAGTTTTATCTTTCCAACAAGATTAAGTTTTTGAACGTTCCTTTTTATCACATCCAAGGACGAGCTGGACTTATCGACCATAACAGAGAAAACTGCACCCCTGCTTATTGATTCAAAACTTATTAATCCAGTGCCAGCGAACAGTTCAAGGACTTTGGCCCCTTCTATATTAAAACCCATAGAAAAAAGGACATTGAATATACCTTGTCTTGTTTTTGATGAGGTTGGTCTTATATCTTTACCGGGAGGGCACTCTATTGTTTTTCCTTTTAAGGAACCACAAGTAAGTCTAAGCATTATCTACCGCAACATTTTTTGTATTTCTTTCCGCTACCACAAGGGCAAGCATCATTTCTGCCTATCTTGTCTGCAGCCCTTTTTACAGGCTCAGAGCCGCCTTCTCCGTGGTTCATTACAATGCTTTTTTGTAGTGCCTCTTGTTGTTTTTTATATTTCTCTAAGGCAGACATCATGTCCATTTCTGCCTGTCTCTTTCTTTCTGCTTCTGCAGATAATTCTTCGCTGGTCTTTGTTTGAGGTGCTACTCGTACCTTAAACATTTTGCCAAGCGTACTCATTTTTATGTTGTAATCAAGCTCTACGAACATATTAAAGGCTTCTTTTTTGTACGCTATCAAAGGATTTACCTGAGCATAACCTCTTAATCCTATACCTTCTTTTAAATAGTCTAGATTCTTAAGATGTTCTTTCCAGAGTACGTCCAGTGACTGTAAAAAGATAGTTCTACAAACATCAAGAAACACACCCTCTGGAAGTTCTGTGATTTTTGTATCAAAATTTTGGATTGCTATATTGAACACATAATCTGATATTTCTTTTCCAGAAGATATAAAATCCTGTTTTTTAATAGCAAGATTAAATTCTTCCATTAGTTGTTTGTTAAGTTCTTCAAAATCCCACGCTGTAACATCTTTTTGTGGAGCTAATGAATCTTGTATAGCCTGACATTCCTCTTTTATGAGGTCTGTAAAAAATTCCTTAAGGCTCTCACCAGAAAGCATACTTTTTCTCATAGAGTAGATAACATCCCTTTGCTGGTTCATTACATCGTCGTATTCAAGCAAGTGTTTTCTTATATCAAAGTTATGTCCTTCAACTCTTTTTTGTGCATTCTCTATTGCATGTGTTACCCAGCGATGTTCTATTGGCTCATTCTCGTCCATCTTAAGCGTTTCCATAAGCCTTAATATCCTGTCCCCGCCAAAGATCCTCATTAAATCATCTTCAAGAGATAAATAGAACCTCGTAGATCCGGGATCTCCTTGTCTTCCAGAACGTCCTCGTAACTGGTTGTCTATACGACGTGATTCGTGTCTTTCTGTACCTATTACATGAAGCCCGCCAAAACCGGGAACTCCTTCTCCCAACTTAATGTCTGTTCCTCTACCCGCCATGTTGGTTGATATTGTTACAGCGCCGGGTTGTCCTGCTAAAGATATTATCTCTGCTTCTTTCTCATGATATTTAGCGTTAAGGACATTGTGCTTTACACCCTGCATCTTTAACATCTTTGAAAGTTTTTCTGACTTATCTATTGATATCGTACCAACTAATACTGGCTGACCCTTTTGATGTTTTTCTACGATATCCTTAACAACAGCCTTGAATTTTGCTTTTTCATTCTTATAGACCTGATCCGCAAGGTCTTTTCTTACCATTGGCATATTAGTAGGCATAACTACTACTTCTAATTTATATATCTTGGCAAATTCTCCTGCCTCTGTTTCTGCAGTACCAGTCATACCAGCTAGCTTGTCATACATCCTAAAATAATTCTGGAAAGTTATAGTTGCAAGAGTTTGGTTTTCACTCTCAACCCTTACTTTTTCTTTTGCTTCTAAAGCTTGATGTAGTCCGTCAGAAAATCTTCTTCCGGGAAGTAATCTTCCTGTAAATTCATCAACTATAACGACCTTGTTGTCCTGTACAACATAGTCAACATCCCTCTTGAACAATGCATGCGCCCTTAATGCTTGTGTTACATAATGCAACCACTCAATGTTATGTGGATCATAAAGGTTACCTACTTTAAGCACCTTTTCCAATCTATGAACGCCTTCTTCTGTTAACGCCGCTGATTTTGACTTTTCATCTATCGTATAATCCCTATCCTTGATCAAGGCTGGGATAAATGTATCGACATGATAGTATTTGCTTACATCATCTTCTGTTGGTCCAGATATTATCAAAGGAGTTCTTGCTTCGTCTATCAAGATAGAGTCTACTTCGTCTACGATAGCATAATGTAAATGACGTTGTACTAGGTCATTTATATCATATTTCATGTTGTCCCTTAGATAATCAAAACCGAACTCATTGTTGGTACCATAAGTTATATCAGAAAGGTATGCCTGTCTTCTTGTCGTCTCTGTTATGCCATGATGTATACAACCAACGCTCATGCCAAGGAACCTGTATATTTGTCCCATCCACTCGCTGTCTCTTTTTGCAAGATAATCGTTAACCGTAACTACGTGTGCACCTTTACCTGTAAGAGCATTAAGATATACTGGTAAAGTAGAGGTAAGTGTTTTACCTTCTCCAGTTTTCATTTCTGCAATCTTGCCTTGATGAAGAACATGGCCACCCATGATCTGAACATCAAAGTGTCTTTCTCCCAGCACTCTTTTTGCGGCTTCTCTTACCACAGCAAAAGCTTCTGGAGCTACAATATCTACACTCTCACCATTAGCTACTCTTTGTTTAAGTTCTGGTGTTTTTGCCTGAAGCTGTTCATCACTAAGGTCTTTAACTGTAACTTCTAGCTCGTTGACCCTATGAACAAAACCCCAAAGTTCTTTAACAACCCTGTCATTCTTGGTTCCTATTAATTTCTTAAGAACAAAATTTAACATTATATTCACTCCGTTGTTGACTACTAAAAGGGATAATATGTTATCTGTACAGCATGTCAAACCATAAAAAAAGCTCCCACCGTAAAGGAAGGAGCTTTTTATCGTATTACAATTTATTTATTACTCAGCAGCGTTGTTAGAACCATTGCTAGCGTCGCCAGCTGTAATTTCTCTAGAAGTCTCTTCTCTTTTTATTCTTGCCGCCTTACCTGTAAGTTTTTTGAAATAAGAGATATTAGCTCTTCTAACTGCACCCTTATTAACCACTTCTATCTTAGATATCATCGGGCTATGTACAGGATATATTCTTTCTACGCCAACACCGTCAGATATCTTTCTCACGGTAAAGGTAGAAGCAAGTCCTGCATTCCTCTTTTTTATACAAACACCCTGAAAGGCCTGTATCCTTTGCTTTTCAACGCCTTTTGCATCCACTTCCTTGATTATAGAATGAACTTTTAGCGTATCCCCTGCAGAAAACTCTGGCAGGTCCTGTTTTTTGAACTGTTCTGTTATCTTTCTTGCTCTGTCCATAATACAAAACTCCTTGCAATATCTAGCTTGCAGGCACAGAGATTTATACTATCACCACTGTAATTGCAAGACTTTTTTAATACATTAAAAACTTGTGTTAAACCACGTCTGGCCTTATTCCTTGGGCCTTTGCAAGCATCTCTTTAGCGTTACTAACTGCGACCTTGTGGTTTTCCATACCAAGCATACGGGTTATTTCGTTAAAACGACCCTCTTTATCAAGAGTCTCTATTCTAACCTCGGTCCTTGAATTATGTTCTTCTTTCCAAACACTTAGGTGTCTCGTTCCAAACACAGCTATCTGTGGCAAGTGAGTAATAACTATTATCTGATGGTTGGATGATATGCCTTTTAAAAGTCCACCAACCTTAAAACCCACATCCCCTCCAATACCAGCATCCACTTCATCAAAAACCTGTATCCCATAACCATATACTTCGTTAGTTGCAGATTGTACTGCAAGCATCAGCCTAGATAATTCTCCGCCAGAAGCTATTTTTGATATAGGCTTTGCCTCTTCACCCTTGTTAGTTGTTATCAGATAATCAACTCTATCCATTCCTCTTGAACTTGCCTCAACCTCTTTGAAATGAACCTTAAAACCACCCTTGAATATACCAAGACTATCAAGTATTGATTCTATCATCGACGACAATTTTGAACTACCTTTCTTCCTTAGCTCAGATATTATCTTAGCCTTGCTCATATATTCAGAATTAACCCTAGATATCTCTGCCTCTAGATCTGAAAGTTGTGAATCAACGTTCTCAAGGCTATTAAGTTCTTTTTCCATGTCCTCAAGAACCTTAAGGATGCCGTCAAGAGAATCACTGGCAAACTTTTTCTTCAGCCTCTTTAATTCCGAAAACCTTTCTTTGTCTTCTTCTATTTGAGCAGGATCAAGATCATACCTCTTAGAGATATGACTTGCCTCTTTAGAAAGTTCTTCTATCTTTATTACAGCATCGTTAAGTATATTAAGTAGCTTTTCTACATCTGGTTCTACAGTAGCGCATTTTGAAAGCTCTGGAACTAATCTCGTTAACCTTTCAGATGCTGAAGCATCACCGTCTGTTGTTGCGTCGACAATGGAGTTAAGGGCCCTAAGCACCATCACAGAATGATCTGCCCTACACACCCTATTATTTAATTCATCTTCTTCGCCACTCTTAAAACCATGTTCTTTTATATCGCTGATCTGATACCTAAGATAATCCGCTCTTTTAGCTGCATCAGCCTGCATCTTTTTCATTTCATCAAGTCTTGATCTTAATATTCTTAATTCCTTATATGTATTCTCTAGATCCTCTACCTTTTCAGTATTCTCAAGAAAGCGATCCAATAGTTCAAGCTGGAAAGCAGGATCAAAAAGTTTTTGTTGTTCATGTTGACTAAGTATAGAAACGATCCCGCCAAGTTGTTCTTGGAGATATGTAAGATTAACTATCACACCGTTTACATAAGCTCTTGATCTACCCTCTTTTTGCACTAGTCTTCTTATGATCATTTCATCTTCAACTGGTATGTCGTGCTCAATAAAAGATCTTTTTAAACTCTCAGGCATTTCTTTAAAATTAAAAACACCCTGCACTTCACACCATTCTTCTCCTGTCCTAACTACGTCGCTAGAAGCGCGTCCACCACACAACAGGGTAAGAGCATCTATTATCATGGATTTACCTGCACCGGTAACACCAGTAATAACATTAAGGCCATTACCGAGATCTATTTCTAGCTCTTTTATTACGGCCATGTTCCTTATTATTATCTTTGTAAGCATTAATTAACCTCTTCTACCAAAAGAAAGTTTATTCCTAAGTATGTTGAAATATGTAGTATCGTTAGGTCTTGCTAACTTTAAATATCTAGTACTTTTAGATGCTGTAATAAGCCTTCCCTTGCCACAACAAATTGCTTTTTGGCCATCAAGTGTAATAAGAATATCGTCTGTATCTGTTTTTACTTTTATTTGCACTTGGGCACTATCAGAAACCACTATTGGTCTATTTGTAAGTGTATGTGGACATATCGGTGTTATAACAAAGGCCGGTATAGAAGGATGCATTATTGGTCCACCAGCGGCCAAAGAATATGCAGTAGAACCAGTAGGAGTACTTACTACAACACCATCTGCTTTTGTGCTACTTACAAACTCGTCGTTACAATATATGTCAAACTCTATCATCCTTGCTACATCGTTCCTGTTTATTACCAGATCATTAAGCACCGTGTATATGGCCTCGTTCCCTTCTACACGAACATCAAGCATAGATCTTGTTTCAATATTGAACCCATTCTGTAATCCTTTCTCTAATGAAGCTTTCCATCCATCCAGAGTACACTCTGTCAAGAAACCTAAAGACCCGGTATGGATTCCAAGTAATAGAGGCAGTTCTTCATCTTTCTTTATAGCATTATTAAGTTCTCTTACAGCTCCCAAAAAAGACCCATCACCGCCGATAACAACAGCAAGGTCTGCTTTTTGTGGTTCAAAGAGGACTTCTATTGACCTTTTTTGTAAAAAGTCTTGAACCTCGTTAGCAACAGATTTAGCTTTACTATCTGCCTTTTTTGTAAAAATAATTGCTTTGTTAAAGCTCATACCCATGATGAGAATTGCTATCATAATTAAAGAGGTATAACAATAGAGTGATATCGCCTAAACAATGTCAGGACTGCTGTATAAGCCAAGTTAAAAGGCTTGGAGATCTTTTAGACACAGACCATAGCAAGATACTAGAAATAGTAGAAAAAACCTTTAAGAAAGACAACTTAGAGTTTGCACCAGAATATGCTGAATTAATATTTGAGCTTTTTGAAAAACAAACTGGCATAAAGGACCCTTACAAAAAAATAAAAGAACTTTCTAACCAAGAAGCTGCAAGGCTAGAACCAATAGTTGAAAAACTGCTTGCCCATAAGATGACAGGGTTAAGGTATTTTATTGAATTAGCAATAGTTGGTAACATGATAGATTATGGTGCATTCGAGGATGTTAACATTGAAGACTTTATACTTAACGCAATAGATGCTCCATATTTTAAATGTGAATTCGATGAGTTCAAGGGCGATCTTAATAATTCTAAAAGTATACTCTACTTAGCAGACAACGCCGGTGAAATAGTTTTTGATGCAAAACTTCTGCAACATTTGCATGAGTTAGGCAAAAAAATATATCTCGCTGTAAGAGGCGGTCCAATAATAAATGATGTTACTATGCAGGATGCCTTGTTTTGCGGTCTTGATAAATATACAGAGGTAATAAGTACAGGCAACAGCATCCCCGGAATAATAATGAACAGGATAGATCCAAAACTTAAAGAACTAATGTACAGCGTTGATATGATAATATCAAAAGGACAAGGTAACTTTGAAACACTATATATACAGGATGGAGAAGGAAAAAACCTGCTAGGCTTAAAAAAGTTATATTACCTTTTTGTCATAAAATGCCCACCAGTCGCAAATCTTATAGGAGGCAACGTAAGGGATAAAGTCTTAATGAAGGTACAACTTGCTATTTAACAAGCCTATTGGCTATCTGTGATAATTTCTTTCTTGCCGTCTTTAACTGCTCCAATGTATCAAACTGTGTTGGTTTTTCGTCTAAAGACATGGAATACATCGGTATAGGAAGTATTAGGTTTTTTAAGAATTCCTGCTCATCGACATCTATAATATCTGGTCTATTAATAGCATCTAAAGCTGTTTTAACATTGTTGGCATTTTTTCTAAGATCAACCAACAAAGAAAAGCCCAGTCTGAATATAAGCTTAAGTTCAACTTTATTTAAGAGATCCTCAAGTAAGCCTTTGTAATTTTCTCTGATCAACTCAACGCCTATCTTAAAATAAGAAACGCTTCTTTTGGCTGTTTCAGAAATATTAACAGGGTTCATGTCCAGCGCATTGTTCAAAACAATAGAAGCTGTGAGTAAAGACCCCAGCTCTATCTTAACACTATCATAAAGTTTTGGATCGATCTTAAGTAAACCTTCCCACTGTGCACGAGGTATCAGAGCGTGTTGAGATAAAATATATTCCTGACTTGGTGCTGTTTTATTATTATCGTTAGAGGCCAACTTAAGTATACGAGACAATAATTTTGTTGGGTCTTCGTAGTGATATAGCTCCAACGCCTCAAGATATGTAGGAACCCCTTCATCTGAAAGTCTTGCGTTCTTAAATCTAAAACAGTCTTCTTCTAAAGCTGAATAGATAGCACTCATAACATCCATACACAAACTTCTTCCATAAGAGATATCCTCTGAGTATGCGAGGTTTATTATAGAAACAGCGATACTATAAAGTTCAGATTCATCTTGGCCATCTTTTGTGTATATCAAAAATGCAAGATCTGGACTAACATAAGGATTACCTTCATAATTAACATCCGGCTCTTTCCATACAATATCTGTAACACCGGCTATAAAAAGTATTAGTTCTGCCCTATCAAGTCTTTTTATATTACGAAGGGCCTCAAACTGATCCATCGATAGAATGACCTTTAACCATGTTGTATAGTTATATGAATTAAAAATATCTTTATCCCAAGAAGAAAGGTCTATTACAGCGGCTAATTTTTCATCAGAAAGTTTATGAACGATCTGTGGTATAGATTCTGCCTCTTCAACCAAAAGATATGAATATATGTCCAAAACAGACATCTCTTCAAGCTGTTCTGTTGACATAGTACTTATAGAATAATTTTCATCACGACTTATAATATTCATTTCAACCTCTATAATTGTGCCCTTATATAAGAGAGGGGCGGGAAAATATCCCACCCCTCTTCTATGTTCTTCTTAGATCAAGTTAAGATCAATTGATAAGATCTTTGAATTCTTTTCCAGGTTTGAATTTAGGAACATTAGTAGCAGGTATTCTTATCTCAGCACCTGTCTGAGGATTTCTACCTGTTCTTGCTTTTCTCTGTGATTTTGTGAATGTTCCAAAACCAACTAGCTTAACTTCTTCGTTCTTCTTAATGGATTTCTTGATCCAATCTGTGATGCAGTTAAGAGTGTTCTCTACCTGTGTCTTTGTAAGATTTGTGTCTTTGGAAACTCTCTCGATAAGTTCAGCTTTGTTCATTATAACCCCTCCTAAAGATTTTGTAGTCACTTTAAAGACTACATTCAGGTAGCGCATATCGTAGTTCAAAACGGCTCAAAGTCAATTCCAATATGGGTTTTTGGGGTTTAGTGGTGCTAACATATTGATTTGACTAAGGAGTTTAAACCTGCTATCTATGCCCCTATGATCCAAAGGATAAAAGCTCTTTCCCTCGATACTGTAAATAAAATTGCTGCTGGAGAAGTAGTAGAAAGGCCCGCCTCTGTAATAAAGGAACTGCTAGAAAATTCAATAGACGCTCAATCAAACAATATAAATATAACATTATCAGACGCTGGTAAAAAACTAATCTCTGTAAGAGATAACGGAATAGGAATAGTTCCAGAAGACATAGAATTAGCTTTTCAAAGACACACCACTAGTAAGATACAAAATTCCGAGGATCTTTTTGAGATACACACACTGGGTTTTAGAGGAGAAGCGCTTTCTGCTATAGCAAGTGTTTCAAGGTTAACAGCCGTATCAAAGAACAAAGATCATGAATATGGCACATCCATATATATAGAGTTTGGTAACATAAGATCTAAAGATAAAAAAGCTGGCTCCACAGGGACAACCATTATAGTAGAAGACCTGTATTCCAATACTCCTGCTAGATTAAAATTCCTTAAAA
>CAYPMK010000004.1:0-13286 GCA_964411885.1 uncultured Bdellovibrionales bacterium | reverse complement strand
ATTATAGTAGAAGACCTGTATTCCAATACTCCTGCTAGATTAAAATTCCTTAAAACAAGTTCTACAGAACTAAGTCATGGCATAAACATGGTTAATAACTATGCCACAGCATATCCTACCATATCCTTCTCGCTGGAACACAACAATAAAATGATCTTAAGTTATGATAGGACCTCTAACTTTGAAGACAGGATCCGTTCTATATATGGAAAAGATGATAAATGGCTAACAAAGAACAGTGCATATGAATACGTTTCTGGTGAGCTTTACATAAAGGATCCATCAAAATTCTCAGAAAAAACAGATTTTAAAATCTTCATAAACGGAAGGGCTGTTAAGGACAGAGTATGTGCTCATGCATTATCTAGTGCGTTCCAAAAACATCTTTCAAGTGGTACAGCACCAGCTTGTGTTCTGTTCCTTAACATAGAGCCTGCTTTTGTAGACATGAACGTGTCACCCACTAAGAATGAAGTACGTTTTAGAGAATCAAACCTTATACATAGTTTTATACAGTCCCTCGTAGACTTAACTCTTAAAAAAGATTCAGGTCCAACAAAGAACACTTTTAACAATACAAAAACACCTGCCTATAAAAATGATATCGAGTACAGTAAGCCTAGTGAAAATATAAGTTTATTTGACGAGCTATACGGTCAAACTAACACCGAGCAAAATTTAGGCATAAACATACTGGGACAATTCCAAAAACAATATCTTGTCATAGAAGAAAAAGGCAGTTTGGTAATCATAGACCAACATGCCGCACACGAAAGAATAAATTTTGAAGACATTTTAAGATCTTTCTCTACAAATAAAGAAGTACAAAACCTATTGGTACCAGAACTAATAGAATTCAACATAAGTAGTTCATTAAAGTTTAAAGAAAAAATATCAGAATTAAAAGAACTAGGTTTTGATATAGAGGAATTCAGCGACAACAACACTCCAAATCCTGCCTTTATAGTAAGAAGTATCCCTAAAATAATGGAGAACATTAACATAAAAGAACTGTTCAGTGAGTTGTTGTTAGAAGAGAACAATAGTAAACAAGGGTTCAACACAAGAATAGCCATGATAGCAGCAAGACTTGGCTGTCATGATTCAATAAGAGGAGAAAGAACACTTAACAAATTAGAGGCTATAGAACTTATTAATAAATTAAACCAGTGTGAATATCCACACACTTGTCCTCACGGTAGACCTATAAAAATATCCTTTTCTCTTGATGAAATAGAAAAGCTTTTCAAAAGGAAATGACTTTGAAAGAAAAAAA
This sequence comes from uncultured Bdellovibrionales bacterium, assembly GCA_964411885.1. Classification (GTDB taxonomy): domain Bacteria; phylum Bdellovibrionota; class JAFGOL01; order JAFGOL01; family JAFGOL01; genus JAKLHL01. The sequence continues at coordinate 12,010 of CAYPMK010000004.1, read as the reverse complement.
GCTAGTAATAATTGCTGGTCCTACAGCATCTGGAAAAACACAAGTTTCTATTGATATAGCAAAAGGTCTAGAAGCTCAAATAATCTCTGCAGATTCTATGCTCATATACAAAAGGATGAACATCGGAACTGCAAAACCAAATAGACAAGAAATGCAGGGAATAGAACATCATTTGATAGATATAGTAGAACCATGGGAGACATATACAGTATCTGATTACGAGAACGATGCCCTATCTATAATTAACAAGATTTACGATAACAATAGTACCCCCCTCATATGTGGTGGCACTGGTTTCTATATAAACGCCCTCATAAATGGTACCTTTAGCACCCCTGCTCCAAGTCCAGAGGTAAGAAAAAAACTAAACGAAGATCTAAAGAACGGAAAAACATTAAAACAGTTACACAGTGATTTAAAAAAAATAGATCCCCAAACAGCTTCTAGAGTACACGAGAACGATTCTTACAGAATATTCAGAGCACTAGAGGTTTATTACAGCACAGGCAAGAGCATGAGCTATTTTAGATCTATCCATGAAACAGCAAAAAACACTAGGTTCAAGCCATTGATAATAGTTCTCTCACCAGAAAAAGGCATACTAAAAGAAAGAATAAAGAAAAGAACAACAAAGATGTTCCAAGATGGCCTATTAAAAGAGGTAAAAGAGTTATTAGATGCTGGCTGTTCAAAAGAGCTAAAACCCATGAAAAGCATAGGGTACAAACAGGCAATAGAACATTTAGAAGGGCTTATGAGTCTAGAAGAAGCCATGGAGAACATAATAAAAGAGACCACTGCCTTGGCAAAAAGACAAATAACATGGTTCAAGAAAAGAGACCATACAAAGTGGATAGATCCAACGGCGATAAAAGACATACAAAAAGAAATAAAGAACTTCCTATAAACAATTATGGAGAGTACAATAATATACTGGAGTGTTTTATATGATTGAAAGTATGACAGCCTATGGTTCCATAGAGTTTGAACACGGTAACAAAAAAATATCATTAGAGCTAAGATCTGTTAATCACAGGTTCTTTGATGTTCGTATAAAAACACCAATGGAATTAATGAGCATAGAACCTGACATAAGAAAGGTTTTGAGGGACAAATTAGAAAGAGGAAGCATAGACTGTTTTATAAGGATAAAGACCAGCGTTAATACAGAAGTAGAGACAGATAATTCAAAAGAACTTAAGGTTGATTGGAAACTTTTAGAACAATATCTTGAAAGCGTAAAAGATATAAAATATCGACTCAAAATAAAGGGAGACCTTAACATACAGGACATTATTAGACTTAAAGACCTATTCATTGCAGAAGAAGCTCAAGATAAAGACAGAACTTTACAAACAGTCATACTAGAAAACTTAAATACTTGTGTAGAGTCCGTCATTAAAATGCGTAAAGAAGAAGGGGCTACACTTTCAACAGTAATGGAAAATCTAGTATCAGATATAGAACAAAAAACAAAAATAATAGAGGAAAAGATTAAAAACGCCTATAAAGAGACTTTTAACAAATTAAAGGACAAGCTGGCTTCTTTACTTAATAACACACAAATATCAATGGACCGCATAGTTACAGAGGCTGGCATAATGTCTGAACGACTAGACATAAGTGAAGAAATAGACAGGTTACATAGCCATTACTCACAGTTCCGTAATGAATTAAAAAGTTCTTCATCGGCCGTAGGTAAAAAATTGGATTTTATAGTCCAAGAAATGAATAGAGAAATAAACACAATAGCATCAAAGTCAGAAGAAAAAGAAGTAGTATACCTTGCTGTAGAGGTAAAGACCTTAGTAGAAAAGATAAGGGAGCAAGTACAAAATGTCAAATAGTGGAATCTTTTTTGTAATAAGTGCTCCGTCTGGCACAGGTAAAAGTACAGTAATAGATCTACTATTAAAAGAACTCCCTTTCCTAAAAAAACCAGTTTCATTCACGACCAGAGACCCAAGGCCCGGTGAAAAAGACCACATTGACTATAACTTCATAAGTAAACAAGAGTTTAAAGCAAAGATGGATAAAGGCGATTTCATTGAGTGGGCCACTGTATATGACAATTTTTATGCAACATCACTTGATTATATAAATAAAGAACTTGAAAAAGGCTCTATCATGATAAAGGATATAGATACTCAGGGTGCCTTGCAACTAAAGAAGGTGCTGGGCAAAAAAGTAGTACTAATATTCATAGAGCCGCCCAGCTTACAGGAATTAGAGAACAGGATACGAGCAAGGAACAAAGACAACAAAGCTGTAATACAAACAAGGATGAATGCGGCAATGAATGAAATGGCTGAAGCCAGCAAGTATGATCACAGAGTCATAAATGATAGGATAGAGAATGCAGTGTTAGAAATAAAAAAGATAATAGATGGTCATAAAAAATGATTTTTTTTGGTAGTAAAGAAACTGATATAAAAAAGAATCTTGAGGAACTTAAAAATTCCATTAGAGAATATTATCCAGATGCCGATATAAGTATCGTAGAAAAGGCCTACAACTTTTCTACAGAAAAACATAAAGGCCAGTTCAGACAATCAGGAGAACCTTATTATATACATCCTGTAGAGGTTGCAACAACGCTAACTAAATTAAGGATGGATATACCTTCTATAACCTCTGCACTTTTACACGATATAGTAGAGGACACAGAGGTAAACTTTGAGGACATCCAAAGAGAATTCGGCACTGAAGTAAGGGATATAGTTGATGGCTTAACAAAGTTAGCAAAATATAATTTTAAATCAACAGAAGAAGCACAAGCAGAGAATTTCAGAAAAATGATAATGGCGATGGCAAAAGATATAAGGGTCATTATCGTTAAACTTGCAGATAGATTACACAACATGAGAACACTAAATCATCTACCTCAGGAAAAACAGCAACGAATAGCACAAGAAACACTGGATATATATGCACCCATAGCTCACAGGCTAGGTATATCGTGGTTAAAGACAGAGCTAGAAGATTTGGCTTTTATGTACCTTGATGCCGAGACCTTTGCAGATCTTGTAAAAAAAGTACAAAAACAAAAAACAGAAAAAGAAAAATACATACAAGAAGTAATAAAGATAGTTCAAGACAGATTGTCTGAGTTCCAAATAAAAGCCCAAGTTTCAGGTAGACTTAAAAATTATTTTAGTATTTCTAATAAAATGAAAAAAAGGAATCTTGATTTTGATCAGATATATGACCTGATAGCATTTAGGATAATAGTAGAGGACGTAACAGCATGTTACGAAGTTCTGGGAATAATACATTCTTTTTGGAAACCAGTACCGGGTAGGTTTAAAGACTACATAGCAATGCCAAAACCAAACAACTATCAGTCACTGCACACCACCGTTATTGGTCCGTATGGAGAAAGAGTAGAGATACAAATACGTACTCCAGAAATGCATAAAATAGCCGAATACGGTATAGCGGCCCACTGGCTTTATAAAGAAGGCCACATGCCAGATTCTGACGCAGAAAAATTCACGTGGCTGAGATCAATACTCGAAACAGATAACGAAACAAGAGATTCAAACGAATTCATGGACTCTATAAAAATGGACTTCTTCTCTAATGAAGTTTACATTTTTACACCTAGAGGAGAGGTAAAAGAACTGCCTGTTGGTAGCACACCAATAGATTTTGCCTATAGTATTCACACTAACCTCGGCAACACCTGTGTTGGAGCCAAAGTTAATGACCTTATAGTTCCGCTTAAATCAACTCTTAGATCTGGTGATATAGTAGAAATAATAACGTCCAAAACACAAACTCCAAAAAAAGACTGGCTTAAATTCGTTAAAACAGCAAAAGCAAGGAACAAAATACGTGTTTATTTAAGGACCATAGAGAATGAACGTTCAAGAGCTCTTGGACAAGAAATGTTAGAAAGAGAATTAAAAAAGTTAAGTCTTTCTTTCCAAAGTCTTAACAAAGAGGGGAAAATAACAGAGATAGCATCAACTTTCAAATATAAGAACTTAGAAGAACTACTAACCGCCATAGGCTATGGTAAGATAACACCAAAAGAAGTAGCTAGGGCCCTTGCACCAGACGTAAAGATAGAAGAAAAAGAAGAAAAGAGCTCTATATTCAGGGAAATAGTACAAAAGGCCGCTAATTCTGTGCGTTCGTCTAGAAACATAGTAAAGGTAAGTGGTGCAGATGATCTTTTAATACGTTTTGCAAAATGTTGTACGCCTGTTCAGGGAGAACAAATAGTTGGGTTCATAACAAGAGGAAGAGGCATTACTATACACAGAAAAAACTGTCCAAAATTAATAGAGATGGATGAGGAAAGACTTATAGAAGTAAATTGGGATAAAAACTCAACCGCTTCTCAAATAACAAGGATACGCATAGAGACTGCAGATACTGCAGGCTTGCTAGCTAAAATGAGTAAGATCTTTGCGGAGAATGATGCCAACGTTGCCGCGGCAGACATAAAAACCAATGAAAGTAATCGCGCTGTGTGTATCTTTGATATAAGGATACAGGATATAACGCAACTTAATAAGATAATGCATAATCTTAGAAAAATAAGCGGAGTGTTAGACGTATCAAGAATGGGACTCTCTGACAATGACGAAAATTAAAAAGATCGCTGTTGGGATGAGTGGTGGGGTAGATTCCACTATGACCGTTTACCTATTAAAACAAGCAGGCTACAATATCGTAGGAATAACAATGTCGGTGTGGGATAATTCAATAGACATGCCAGACCTTGGCATTTCTGGTTGTTATGGCCCCGGAGAAAAAAAAGACATAGAACAAACAAAAGAATTAGCCAAAAGATTTGGCATTGAACATTTTGTAATAGATCTTAAAGAAGATTATAAAAACAATGTTTTAAAATATTTCTGTTCTGAATATTCCTGCGGAAAAACACCAAACCCCTGCGTAATGTGTAACAGAAAAGTAAAATTTGGGGCTCTCATAGAAAAAGCAAAAAGCACTGGGCTTGATTTTGATATTTTTGCAACAGGCCATTACGCCAGAGTGGAATACGACGATAAAACCAAAAGGTGGTTACTAAAAAAAGCGATAGATGACAAAAAAGATCAATCCTACTTTTTAGCTTTTCTGTCTCAAGAACAACTTTCAAAAGTCATGTTCCCTTTAGGTTCAAAAACTAAAACAGAAATAAAGAACCTTGCAACAGAACTTGGCTTAAAAGAACTTGCAGATAAAAAAGAAAGTCAGGATTTTATAGAAACAGACGACTATTCGGTGTTATTCAAAGACAAAAAGATAGAAGTTGGCGCTATATTAGATATTAATGGGAAAAAACTAGGCACACATAAAGGAATTATCCACTACACCATAGGGCAAAGGAAGGGGTTGGGAATAAGCACCCCAGAACCAGTTTACGTCATAAAAATAGATGCTGACAACAACACCATAATAGTAGGACCAGAGTCCTTTTTATTCTCTAAAGAATTAAAAGCTTCAAATATTAATTGGATCTCCATAAACGAGCTTAAAGAGCCAATTAGAGTAATGGCAAAAATACGTCAGCAACATAAACCTGCATGGGCCACTGTTAAACCAATAAATAATTCTGATATTAAAATTACCTTTGATGAACCTCAAAGAGCCATAACTGCTGGTCAAACAGTAGTACTATATGATGAAGATATAGTTGTTGGCGCTGGCATAATAATCAAATAATATAACGATCACTAGAACTTTATTTTCTTAAAAGTGTTGTTCCAAAGATCAAAGACTAACATAGTATTACATTCATAGTCTTGCCCTGTAAGATATTTAATACAGAGTAAAGATGCCATAGCCGATATTGCGGACACGGCTGGGAAAAGCACACTAGATGAAGAAACAGGCTCTATCTTTGAAGTAACGGTATTAGCAGGAACTATATCAGAAAGTCTTTTAGTGTTAGGATGGTTTATTAACATGGTCTGAGCTACAGCACCCAAGACCCCTGTAAACAGCCATGGTTTTTTTAATTCAAAACAAATATTGTCTATAATGAACCTAGAAGAAAAATTATCTGTGGCATCTATTATAAGATTATAATCCTTGATTAAGTCCTTTGCGTTTTGAGAATTAAACTCCAACACCTCTGCTTCTATAGATATTTGTGAGTTAACCTTCTTTAACTTTTCTAAAGCACAAAGAGCCTTTGGTTTTCCTATATCTGTTTCATCATAGATACATTGACGCTGGAGATTACTGAGCTCAACTTTGTCCTTATCAACTATCTTTATCCTGCCTATTCCAGAACGCACAAAGTAGTTGGCAAAACTTGCACCAAGTCCACCTGCTCCTATTATTATTACAGACGAAGATAGCAGTTTTTCTTGTCCAGACGCACCAATGTTCTCAAAATTAATATGTTTTATGTATCTATCCATATCAATGGGTTTTAAAATACCACGGATAAGTTCTTTCTACTTTTTTCCTCTTCATATATCCTCGAGCCATTTCCATGAATATAGGAAGGTCTCTTTCTATTGCCATACTAGATGTTCCATCAAAGTACATTGACTTTATAGGGAACTCGTCGTGGTCTTTGCTAACCAGTGGATATACAGCCTCACTAACTATCCCGTTCATACATGAGAACGGACTTATATCTATTATGCCATCCCCACCCTTGTTATATACGTGTATGGCCTTACCAACACTAAGTATTGATTCTCCTATAACGGTGTATTTGTTAAAATATGGATCTGCTAATTGCATAAGTTCTTCTGCAGAACCAGCAGGTTCTTCATAACCAACAAATTCATCCTTAAAGACATCATATAATCTTTTTTCGTCTGCATGTTGGATGTGGTGTTTTATTTTCGCAACAAACATACCAAAAGATACTTTTTTGCCTGCATATGTAAGGTTCTTTTTTTCTTCGTAGTTGGTGTACCATATCCACTCACACATATCGCTCAACCAACATTCTCCACCGTGTTCTTCTACGTGTCTGATAAGGTTATTGTTAGAAAACTCATTCAATCTGCAAAATATCTCACCAACTACTCCTATCAAAGGTCTTTCTTTACTATAATCAGCAGGAATACTCATAAATTCTTTTTTTATGTCAGCCAAAGCAGCAACGACTGACTTATGCATTTTTAATGCACTATATTCTTTTTTTGACATTATATATTCTAATCGTTCAATAGCTCTTTCAAATACTTTATCTGTAGTACCACTCATCTTTTCATATGGACGTACTTTGTGAAGCATTTTTCTTATTATGTCCGCTGTAACAAGAGCGGTCCAAGCCTTTCTTAAAAGACTTGTTGTATTTTCTGCAAGGCCGCCATAACCATCTTCGCCAGAAGGACTCAATACCTGAACCCTGTCGTGCCCGTGCTTTTTTAATATGTGAGTGAAATAAGGAGCATATTGCCCAAACCTACATGGTCCATTAGACAAAGGCATAAAGAAAACGTTTTTTTCTGGGTCAAAATCTGGAGCAAGCACTACCTTCATAAAATCACCAATAGTTATTTTTTCTGGAAGGCATTCTTCTCCACTGGTGTATTTAGAACCAAGCTCTATTGTTTTTGCATCTGTCTTAACATTAGGAACCGCATTAACGTCAAATGCTTTAAACACACCACAAAATAATCTTGTTGCCGCATAATCCATACCGGGAATGTAGAGGTTCTTACCTGCTAAAGATATCTGTTTTTCCATCATACTCTGAGTTCCTCCACCACATTGTTCAATTTATTCTTTTGTTTCTTAAATACACCCTTGCTATCTAAATATGCTTCACAGCGTGTAAGCATACCTGCATCGTTACCGTGACCATCAAATTGAAGTGTAAGATATGACTTACCAAGTGCCGCTGGCGCAAAATGTTTTATATAGGAATCTGGGCCACACTGGAAGTTGGTTATATAGATAACATGAAGGTTCTTTGATCTTTTCATTTGTTTAAGAGTAGAAAGTATCTTTCTACCATAACCCCAGAACATGTTGTAGTGGATGTCTTCTATATTATCGTTAAGCACTTCTACAAGGTCCATAGGTATTACATTAACGCCGTAAAGGTCCCTTAGCTTTGAGGCGATGTTAAGGTTCATCCCCTTATCATTAACGTTATAAGGACGACCAACCACTATTATTGCTTCTCTACCAGAACGCTCTATTGTTCCAAGAGCTTCTGTATAAAGATCATATAAAGAGGTTCTAAAGCTCTGAAGATCATCTTTTGCTTTGTAATAAGCTCTGCTTATATCTTTTTTACTTATGCCATCTAAATTCTTTGAGAAGTAATCATAAAGATCATTAACAACGAATTCATCTCCTTCTCTTAATTCTACTTTAGGCATAAGTATTTTTGTCTTAGCGTCTTTGAATTTTTGGTTACTCTTAATTATCTCTGGAAGTGTTTGTCCCCAAAAACAAAAATATGTCTGTTTTCTACCAACAGCTTTGTCCTTGTCATCAGAAGAACATTCAGAAGTTATCATCGATGGAAGTAATATATAATCTGTTTTCTTACTCATTAGATCCAAAACATGACCGTGCGAAACTTTTATAGGAAAACATGGCTCTGCAACAACACTCTCTATGCCTTGTTTGATTATGTGTTTGTTTGTTGGGTCAGAAAGCACCATTCTATAACCAAGCTCGCCGATAAAAGTAGCCCAAAAGGGTAGTCTATCATAAAAATACATAGCCCTCGGAAAACCAATGGTCTTTTTATTAGGATCATCAGTTCTGTGATATCTCTCAAAAGATTCAAACAACAAAGTTTCTCTTTCTTTAAAAAGATCCTTTATAACTGGTTGCATACCAGTCTTTACTGCTTTCCTAAATCTATCAGAACATTTGTCTCCCCAATATGTTTTTCTATCCTCTACAGTGAACTCCTGTATATCACATTGGTTAGAGCAGGCGTTACAAGTAAACTCTCTAAGTGAATAGTTAACACTGTGTATGTCGTAGCCTCTAAAAGTAGTTTCTTTACCTGTTCTTTCATAGTTCTCTTTTGCAATTAATGCCATCCCAACTGCACCCATAACTCCGTTATGTGGTGGAACTATTATTCTCTTATTAAGAACCTTAGAAAAAGCACTAGCTACAGAATCGTTGTAAGCAGTACCTCCCTGAAAATATATTATCCTACCTATATGTCTTCCTCTTACGACCCTGTTAAGATAATTATGTACTACAGAATAAGCAAGTCCTGCTATAAGGTCATTAAGTTCTGCTCCTTTTTGTTGATAGTTGTTAAGATCTTTCTCTATAAAGACCGTACATCTTTCACCAAGATTAATAGGATGTTTAGACGTTAATGCCTTTTGAGCAAATTCACCTTTTATGTTAACTCCTAGTTTTTCTGCCTGTTCCTGAAGAAAAGAACCCGTACCAGCAGAACAAGCCTCGTTCATATGGAAATCAACTACAACACCTTTATCAAGACTTATGTATTTTGAATCCTGACCACCTATCTCGAATATGGTATCTACATCCTCGTTAAAATATTTTTTGCTTATAAAAGAAGCTCCTGTTTTATGTGCTGTTATTTCGTCTTTAACTACGTCTGCACCAATAAGTTCACCTATCAGTTCTCTGCCAGAACCAGTGGTTGCCACACCCAACACACGGATTTTGTCGCCAAGTTCCTTGTGAATTTCTTTAAGACCTTCTCCAACAACCTCTATTGGACGACCCGCTGTCATTAAATATATCTCTTTCATAACGTTGCCATCTTTATCAATAAGCACAAGGTTAGTACTAACAGAACCTATATCTATTCCAAGATATGAATCAACGACCTGTCCCTCTGTAAGTTTTTTAAACTCATATTTAGGAACATCATTCCTTAGCAAAACTACTTGTGACATATCAAGTGCTTTATAAGTTGGGAAAATGTCGTCTGCACTACTGGTCTTTTTTAATTCAACAGATTCGCTAGCCATTCTTGATAGTTCAAAAAGAGCTGTTCCTATAGCACCTGTATATTCAGGATGCTCTGGAACCAAAAGATCTTCTGTTTTTAAAGACAGAGTTTCTTTTACAGCCTCTACAACAGCTTCGTTAAGTGCAACACCACCTATAAAAGCAACTGGAGTAGAGAATTCTTTGCTCTTTAAAAGATTACTTTTTAAATTAACAGCTATCGCCGCGCAAAGGCCTTTTAATATTTCTGCAGGTGTGTATCCTTTTTGCTGTGCATGTATCATGTCTGATTTTGCAAAAACAGAGCATCTTCCTGCTATGATAGCTTTTCTATTCGCTGAATTAGCTATTTCTCCAACTTCTTCTATTTCATATCTTAACCTTTTAGCCTGTTGGTCTAAAAAAGAACCTGTTCCTGCGGCACATTCACCATTGGTTTCATAGTCGGTAATAAGACCATCTTTTAAACCAAGATATTTTGAATTCTCTCCGCCTATTTCAAATACAGAGCGAATGTTTGGGTATAGCGTCTTAAAATTATTAGCAATAGCCTTGAACTCCGTTATTGATCTTAAACCAAAATAAGAACCTACGAATTTTGATCCAGAACCTGTTAAAGATATACCTTTTATTGAGTTCTCTGGTAACGCTGTTTTTAATTTCTCTATAATATTACTAACAACTTCTCTTGGTCTGCCATTAACCTTTACAGCCTCAAGAATAAATATCCTTCCGCCATTTATGTAGTGCTTGGTCCAAGAGTATTGTGAGCCACTTTTAATAAGTTTATCTACATCATTAACAGAATCCTTGTCTGCGAATCCTGCTAATTTAACACTTAGTGAACCAACATCTATACCCAAAAATATGGACATACTGACACCTCCAAAATTACCAGTGTAATTAAGTATATATAAGTAGTTCCCTCAAGCCCCCTTAAAGCAAATGGTAGGTAATTTACATTGAATGGAAGTGTTTTTATAAAAAACCTTGACTTTTTAAGTATTATTATGGTATAATCAAATTATAAAGTTTCAGAGGTACGTTTATGAAGATAGTTTTAATAACCCTTTCATTTGTGCTGGCCTTTGCATCATGCGGAATGTTTGATCAAGGCAAAGCAGGTAGGAATACAAATTTAATAGGTGGTCAAGGACAAGGAACAGTTCTTTGTAAAACTTCTGCTGATTGTGAAAAATACGAGGTTTGCACAAATGGAGTTTGCGTGGATAATCCAATATTAGGTACAGGGTGTACCTCTAACAGCGACTGTGGTAGTTCCATTTTATATACTTGTACTAATGGAACATGCCAAAAAATCACATTACAAGAAGCAGAAGCAGAAGCTAAACCAGGAGTTCTATTAGGGTCAGCTACATTAGATTATGATGAAACTTTTACTTCTAGTGCAAGTGAGTGTAAATCTGGCGTAGCTCAAGCTGGAACAAGCAAATGTGGATGTGCTGCAGCAGATGATCCTTGCGGAATAAATACCCCAGACGGACAAATATGCAAAACAACAAAAGTTTGTGGTAATCCCGGATTGGCTCATAGTGATTTTTATATTCCAGACGTGGAGACGGCACCATATGGATTTGAAAATATATACGTCATTAGTGGCGGGGCAAACACAATAGCTTGTAATGGTAATGACTTAAAACTCCCATTAGATCTAAATGAATCAGTAGGTGGTTCTTTTATTTACCTTTGCTTTAAATATGCAAGCAAAGGCGAAGCCGCTGTTAATGGCATATATTTCACCAGTAGTCCAAACGGCGGGTATCAAACACCTCAAAGTGGTTATACAGCGATTGGACCAGACCTAAACCAAGGTGCTAGTGGAAATTATATATACACTTATATACGAAAAGGAACAGCTAACATCATAACAAGATTTAGACTAGCAATAGGTGGAGATGGCAACTCAACACAATTATCTTGTATAAACCACTGGGGTGACAATGGTTATATTATAGCTGGTCCAGATCTTAATGACCAGGCTGGCGGACAATACATATTTGCATGCTATAAATGATAGAATAGCTTAATTTTGTTTTTTTTGATAAAAACCAATTACTATGAATAAGTTTAAATTCCATCTGCCTACTACTATTTATTTTGG
>CAYPMK010000003.1:46807-60299 GCA_964411885.1 uncultured Bdellovibrionales bacterium | reverse complement strand
GGTACAGATGGAAGTGCTAATAATGCTAATGTAAAGAAAGGTAAATGGAGCACTTTAGACGAAGTTAAACAGGGTGTTTCAGGTGTTGAACAAAAGTAAACTTAAGCACAAAACAATATAAACATAAAAAAAGGCACCCTTAAGGGTGCCTTTTTTATTATGTGCTTTGTGGCTGTAAGATAGTATAATCGTTCTTGGAGGATTTTATGATGTTTTATTCTTTATTAATTACGATATTACTTTCTAATAGCTATTTGTTTGCAGGTGGTTTTGACGACCTAGAAAAACCACAAGGTACTTTTGACTCTAAATATAAAGCTATATTTAAAGATTTTGAAGCTTCTGATGCTTTAAAGGGATTTGATATTTCATATATAAACAGATGTCAGGCAGATCAAAATTGTGATTATGAGAAAGCAAATACAACACTTAATTATGTAGCGAGTGTAGCAATGGCTAACGACTACGTAAATAATATTAAGGATAAGATAGAAGAACTAAAAGAATATAAAGATAGAGAAGATTATAAAGACCTTAGAAAAGAACTTAAAGACGAAAAGATGACAGATGATGATGAAATAAAAGAACTTAATAAAGTTATGGATGCTTATATAGAGTATCTTGAATCCTTGGCTAAAGATTTAAGTGTAGAAAACGCAAAGAAAAGATTACCTCTTTTGAGCGACCAGGAGAAAAAAAGACAACAAGATATAATTGGTGCTTATAAAAGTGAAACAAGCCAGAAACTTCAATCTCTTCAAAGTGTAAAAAGTAGTTGTGGCAAAGCTTGTTCATATTCTGGTTCAGAAGATTTGATGAAAAAGATATCTAAAGAAGTAGCTGGTGTAAAATATACACCCAAATCAGGAACAGATCTTTACAACCAACTTGGGAACAAAACACTTGATGCTTGTAAGGGTGGCTCAAAAGATGTGTTGTGTAGTTTTGTGTCTTCAAGACAAGCGCTAGCTTTTGTATCTGGTAATCCTGTTGGAGCAAATGTCATAACAAAATATTCAGACAAGAATTGTCCTCTTTTAACAAGGATACTTCAGGAAAATAACGTAAAGCCATTAATACAAACAGCTTGTTTGGGACAAATGAACAAAGCCTATACAAATCAAATGGCGAATGGGACTAGTGGTTTAACAAAAACTCTTGGTCATGTTAATTTTGTAAGAAACCTTTGTCCAGAAATGGCTCAAGACCCATTCATACAAAAATTTAATCTTTCTGCAGCTGGCACTGGTATGACTGGTATGCCATCTAGTTTTGACCTTGCTGCTGGTACAGGTGCCACAATACCGAATCAAAATCTTTTAGCCTATAACGTTGGTGCTGGTAATTCTTGGTATAACCCGATGTGGAATGCTGGCAATTATAATGTGAATGTTAATAACTTAAGTCCTAGTACAGTGGGTGGTGGATCTGTAAAACTTGATGCAGGTAATGCAAGTAATTTTTATAACGACGTTTCTGGTGGATATTCCAACTGGGGAAATCAAGCGAATAAAAATATCCCGAAAATATCTTCTCAACATAATGCCGTGTCTTCATATAATTCAGACCTTAGCAAAAACATGCTCAACTACTCTAACAGTAATGTTGCTGCACAAACATATACAAAGTCTGCGAATGATATTTATAAACTTGCCGCTGGCGGTAGTGGATCTTCATATACAGATCCTGTTATTGCTATAAGGACTCAAATAAGCGATGTGCAAGCTCAAAGGTCAGAGCTTAACGATGAAATAATTGATATGGGCAGAAAGGGTTTGATGAACAATTATTGGAGAGATTTTCTCATGAGGTTTGGTAATGTCCAAGAAACAGTAGATGCTGTAACAGCAAGTACAAGATTGTCTAACCTTCTTACTATGGATTCAATACTTCAGTATCAAATAATTGGACTAGAGAATCAGCTAATAGGTTATCAGGGGTATGGTGAACTTTTTAATTTAAAAAACATGTATGCTCAAAATGGTAAAGAAATAAATATTAGAAAAACTAAAATTAAAACACCACTCGATGTGGATATAAACAAACAGTATAAAGTTAAACCTGAATGGCGTACTAATTTAATTGCTTTATCTAAAGAGATGCTTAAAAAAGCGGAACAAGCAAAAAGATCTGCTAACATCTATAAAAACAATATCCAAAAACTTTTAAAAAAGAAAACGCCGATATTGTCTGTGAATGATTTGCCGTCTCTTGATATGTTAAGATATGAAATGAAAAATATGGAAGCTTGGAAAAAAGCGGGCATAAAGAACATGAAGATGATAGACAAGGCCATAGCAAATAATAAAAATAAAAAAGTAGCAAATAACACAACTAAAGAAGCTGAAACGCTTAAGTCTTCTATGAATAATATGGTGACGTCCATAGACAATGTTAGGGGTTCTGTTAATAAAATGCATGAACTTGTTAGTGATCTTTATGTGGAAGTACCAAGAACACAAGAGCTACAAATTGTTGCAAAACAAATGGTAGAACAGGGGCTTTAATTTAAGGTTTACGCCATTTTGTCTGATAATCTTTGACCACTTAACATGTGGAAGTGTACGTGGAAGACAGTTTGTCCAGCATCTAATCCTTTATTAGTAACAACTCTATAACCAGTTTTATCTACTCCAAGTTGTTTTGCTACTATAGAGATTGCTTTAAATATATTATTTAATTCATCTGTTTGGTTTATTGCTTCTACGTCTGGGTAGTGCTTTTTTGTTACGAACAAGATGTGGTTTTTTGCCTGTGGGGAAATATCTTGGAAGGCAAAAATGTTTTCGTCTTCATACACCTTTTTAGAAGGTATTTGAGAGTTGATTATCTTACAAAAAATACAATCACTCATTTTATACTACTCCCTGTTTCTTGTTATCTTTGCACCAAGTTCAGAAAGTTTTTGGTCTATTCTCTCGTAACCACGGTCTATATGATAGACTCTGTGTATCTCTGTTGTTCCTTCTGCAACGAGTCCTCCTATTACAAGGCATGCAGATGCTCTAAGGTCTGTTGCCATTACAGGAGCGCCTTTTAATTTATCTACTCCCTGTATAAAAGCTTGATTGCCGCTGTATTTTATTCTCGCACCAAGTCTAAATAATTCTCCTATATGTATGAATCTGTTTTCAAAAATCTTTTCTGTTATAGTGGAGTTGCCGTTAGCAATACTCATATACGCCATCCATTGTGCTTGAAGATCTGTAGGGAAACCCGGATAAGGTGATGTGATTATATCAACAGGTTTTATTTTATTTGTGTTACTTGCGTCTACAATGAAACCGTCTTTTGTGTTCTCTACACCTACACCAGATTCTCTTAGATTATACAATAATATCTCTATGTGTTCTGATATTGCATTCTTAACTTCTACTTTGCCTTTTGTTGCAGCAGCAGCTACTGCAAAAGTGCCAGCTTCTATTCTGTCTGGGATAACTCTTATTGGTTTATTTGGTCCGTTTAATGTTCTGCTGTCTACGCCGTGTATGGTTAAAGTGTCTGTTCCAAGCCCCTCTATTTTAGCGCCCATTGAATTAAGCATATGTCCTAACTCAACAGTTTCTGGCTCCATAGAAACATTTCTTATTACAGAAGTCCCTTTGGCCATTGCAGCGGTCATCATGGCCGCCTGTGTTGCTCCAACACTTACGAAGGGGAAAATTATTTCTGTCCCCTTTAATTTGTCTGCTGTAGCTAATATATAACCATCATCTACACTTATTTTTGCGCCAAGTTTTTCCATTACCATTATGTGAAGATCAACTGGTCTTGCTCCTATTGCACAGCCACCCGGTAATGATACTTTTGCCTTACCAAATCTTGCAAGGAGTGGACCGAGCACAGATATGGATGCTCGCATTTTTCTTACAAGGTCGTATGGTGCAATAAAGCTAGCCTCATTAGTAAAGTCTATATCTGCAACTATGTGATGGCCTTCTTTGTTCATGCTTACTTTGCCACCTAGCTCTAATAATATTCTTAATGCAAAATCTACGTCTGTTAAACGTGGTAAATTCTCAAATCTTACTCTTTTTTCTGAAAGTATTGACGCCATTATCATTGGTAGTGCCGCGTTTTTTGATGCACTTACTTCTACACAACCCTTTAACGACTTGCCGCCTTCTATAAGAAGATAATCCATATTAAGCTTTAAAAGCCTCCATTAATTTTTGATATATACCATCAAAACCACCGTTAGACATTATTAGTATAACGTCGCCCTCTTTTGTGTTTTCTACAAGATGTTTTACCATTGAATCTATATTATTACACGGATGTGCATCAACTCCTTTTGATGATAATTGTTTTGAAACATACTCTGGGTTAAACCTTTTTTCTTCTACAACTCTTTCTGGTTGATTTACTGGAGCGAGAAGAACGTGCCTTGCATTACTTAATGCTTGTATCATCTGTGGTTGAAGTATGTTGGTCCTGCTAGTTGCACTTCTTGGTTCGTACAAGCACCAAATATCTCTTGGTGCATACCAGTCTGTTATAGCATTTATAGAATATTCTATAGCCGTTGGATGATGAGCAAAATCATCTATGATTATTCTACCACCAGAAACACCATACACATCTTGTCTTCTTTTAACTCCATTAAAGCTAGAGAATGCTTTTTTTATAATACTGTCATCTATTCCCATTTCATAGGCTAATGCAATTACAGCTGTTGCGTTAATAGCATTATGTAGACCGGGTATTATTAATTCATATTCCTTTTTTTGTGTGCCTTTTTTTATTTCAAATTTTAATTTTGGTTGTGTTTGGCTATGTTCTGTTCTTGTATTCATAAGTATAAGATCTGCTTCTTTATTGTTTTGTGCAAAAGATACTGTTTTTGCTTTAGCATGGTGTATTATGTCTAAGACGTTTTTATCGTCTGCATTATAAATTATAACGCCATCCTGTGGGATCATTTTTACTAATTTTGCAAAAGCCCTTTTTATACTATCTAGATCAGGATATATATCTGCGTGATCGAATTCTATACAATTTATTATTAGATATTTTGCATTATAGTGAAAAAACTTTGCTTCTTTATCAAAAAAAGCTGTGTCATATTCATCACCCTCTATTACAAAGTTCTTGCCAAGGGCTGGTCTTCCCATTGTGCTAAAATCTTTTGGTACACCACCAATAAAAAATCCGGGTTTAAGGTTTGCTGTCTCAAGAAGCCAAGCTGTCATAAACGATGTTGTTGTCTTTCCGTGAGTGCCTGTTACGACCACAGTTTCTTTATCCTCAAAAAAGAATTTTCTTAATGCTTGAGGCATAGAAAGATATTCTATCTTACTGTTTATTATGTGTTGTGCTTCTGGATTATCTCTTCTTACTACATTACCTATTATTGCAAGATCTGGAGCATGTTCTATATTAGAGGCTTCATACCCTTTAAGAATTTTTATTCCTGCATCTTCTAAAACCGTACTCATTGGTGGATATATATTAGAATCTGAACCAGTAACATTGTATCCCTGTTCTTTTAGCATTAGAGCAAGGTTTCCCATGCCTGTTCCGCAAATACCAACCATGTAGATGTTCTTCATATTAATTCTCCCATTATAGTGTCGTGGATAAGAGGTCTCATCTTTGTGAAAGAATCTGCTTCTCCACCAAATTTAGCAGAATCATGAGCGATAGTTCTATTAGAAAGAACGGTTATAACTATTTCTCTATCTATATCTATCCAGATTGACGTTCCAGTAAAACCAGTCATGCCAATAGAATTTTTTGACATTAATGTGCCAGAAGAACTGTTCTTTGCACTTGGATAATGCCAGCCACAAGCCCATTCAGAATTATCAGACCTTTCTATCATATTTAATAAGGTGTTTGTTTTTATATGATCGTGTTCTTCTTTGCCTTTTATAATGTCCAATATGCGTGTTGCAAGTTTTGAGGTTTGATCTATTGTACCAAAAAGACCAGCGTGCCCAGCCACTCCTTCTAGAACAAAAGCATTCTCATCGTTAACTTCTCCACATAGGTCTTTATTTCTTATTTCACTATATCCGGTCGTTACAAATTTATCTTTTTGTTTTTCGTTCTCTGTAGTTGTTGAGACAAAACCAAGCTTTCTTAGATTAAGAGGACTACTTATGTAGTGATCAAAAAGATAATCCAATCTTTTTTGGAAAATTACCTCTATTATTTCTCCAAGCATTATGTAACCAAGGTCAGAATAAAGATGTTTCTCGTTTTTTTTATAACTAGGCGTTCGTGATCTTATGAACATATATGCATCGCTTCTTGATTGAACTGTTTTGTATATTGGGAACCATGCCTCTAGGCCAGAGGAATGATCTAATAGGTCTTGTATTGTTATGTCGCTCAAGACAGGATTTAGACTTATGTCATATTCTGAGTATATGTCTCCGATGTTTGTTTTTCTATCAATCGTTTTGTTGCTTAAAAGGATGCTTGCAAGCATCGCTGTACTAAGTGGTTTTGTTAATGATGCAAGATCATATCTATGATCTTTAGTTATATTATCTCCGACTATTTCACTAAGAAGTATGTTGTTGTTCTTTACAACCTCTATTGATATAGCAGAATATGTGCCTTGTTTTAAACCATCTTCTATTAGTTTTTTGAGCTTGTTCAATCTTTTATTTCAAACTCCTTTTTGTTCATGTCTATGCTGGCTATAGCACCTAATTTTATTATAGAATCAAAACCAGCATGTCCAGCTTTAATACCACATATTGCAGGTATTTTAAGTTTATCAGCTGTGTTTGCTATTGTGTCTTTCCAACTTATTTTTGGTGAATCACATTTTTCCATAGCTCCGACAGCTATAGCTTTAATCCCTTTTATTAGACCAGATTGTACTAATTGTGTTAGCATTCTGTCTATTTTATATGGAGCCTCATTTGTGTCCTCTATGAAAAGGATATGATCTTTGAGACTCTTTAAATAAGGGGTTCCAACCATGCTTGTTAGAACAGAAAGACAGCCGCCAAAGATAGGAGCTTTTATGTTTCCTTTTTTATTGTTTAATATTTTTATTTTTTGATTAGTGCCAAGTTTTCCTTCTAAAACTTTTTTTATTAATTTTTTGTTGTTAAAGTATTGGCTGCTTATATTAGGACCATATATACATTGTTTTGAATATTTAGAGTACAAATAGCAGAATAAAGAAGTAACATCGCTGTAACCCATTATGGTTTTATTTTTTAGATCGTTTTTTATATTTTTTTTATCTATAAATGGAAGAATTTGTGATGCTCCATAACCACCTCGAGCAAAAAATATCCCTTGTACCTGTTGATCACAAATGTTGTTTAAAATATCACAGGCTCTTTGTTCTGGTGTGCCTACTGTAAAACCAGTTCTTTTAAAAATATTATCTGAATATTGTAAAGTAACGCCTAGTTCTGCTAAAGTTTGTATTCCTTTTACAAATAATTGCTCTTCAAAAGGAGAGGAGATGGCTGCTACTGCTACGGTATTTATATTATTAACGTTTTTCATGATTTATGATTATATGTCTAATTGCTTCTGCAGTATAATGTTTTTGATATGGAACGTATTTTTTTAAATGAACATTTAAGGAACAAGTTTGGTGAAAGGGTGCAGCGAATACCTGTGGACCCGGGTTTTGCGTGTCCAAATAGGATCAACAATAATGGATGCATTTTTTGTTCGGAACAAGGCTCTGCGGCGTCATGGATAAAAAAGGGTATGAGTTTTAGGGAACAACTCGTGAAAGGAGAAGGTATAGCCAGAAGAAGATATAAATCAAAAAAATTCATTATTTACTTTCAGGCTTTTACATCTACTTACGCAAGCGTTAAAGAATTAGATAGATTGTATAAAGAGGCTCTGTCTTTTCCCGGGGTAGTTGGGCTTGCAATATCTACAAGACCAGATTGCATTAATGATGATATTTTAGATCTACTTAGCGAATATAATAAAAGAACATATCTTTGGGTTGAATTAGGTGCACAATCTATGATCGAAGACAGTTTGTTGTGGATGGGAAGAGGTCATACGGTTTCTTGTTTTACAGACACAGTAAATAGATTGAAGTCTAGAGGCATAGAAGTTGTTGGGCATATAATATTTGGCTTACCGACAGAAACAGAAAAAGATATGATAACGTCTTTTAAGAGTTTTATCTCAACAGGTATTAATGGATATAAAATACATGCTCTTCATATAATAAAAGGGACTCAATTGGAGTTGATGTATAGAACAGACAAGTTTCGTTTACTTGACATGAATGAATATATAGGGCTTGTAGAAGAAGCTGTAAAACTAACACCAAAGGATATTGTTATTCATAGATTAACAGCTGAATGTGATATAAGCGAACTAGTTGCTCCTTTATGGGTATTAAAAAAAGATGTTATATTGGGGAGAATAAAAGGTGATCTGGGTTTATAAGATCTCTTATGTTTTAATAGGTTTTATTATAGGTGTTGTTAACTGGTATTTGCTTTTCCGTTCTTTTAGGATGATGGTGTTGTTCTCAATGAGAGAGAGCCTTGGTCTAAAGGATAAATTAAAAATAACATTAATGTTCTTGATAAAGATGGTCTTCATTTTTGGTAGTATTTATTTGGTCATAGGAGTATTGAATTTGCCTGCAATATGGCTTGTTTCTGGTATTGTGCTTTCTCTTGCAGGTATGGTTTTTGTGTTGTACAAGAAATCTCACTAAGTGCAGGGAGTTAAATAATGCATGGTTTTTGCTGGTTTAGCTTAGTTCCTTATATAAAAAAATTTGCAACACATGAATATTTACATGTTTTGAATGCAATGGTTGCTACCTTTATATGTGTTCTACTGGCAATACTTCTTGCTCGTAGTCTAAAAAATAAAAAGAATAAAGAAGTACCATCGACTAAGTTCAATATAACTAATTTTTTTGAACTAATATCTGGGATGTTGCTTTCTTTAGCTACAGAAATAATGGGAGAAAAGAACGCTAGAAAATTTTTCCCTGTTTTAGCCTCTATATTTTTGTTCATATTCATTAATGACTTTATGGGGCTGATTCCGGGGTTCTTGCCCCCTACCGATAATATTAATACTACTTTTGCCTGTGGTATTTTTGTTTTTATTTACTATAACTATGCTGGTTTCAAGGAACATGGATTTTCCTATATAAAACATTATATGGGGCCAATGGTCTGGCTTGCTCCTTTGATGTTTCCTATTGAATTGATAAGCAACATGGTTAGGCCTTTTTCCTTAGGACTTCGTTTGTTTGGCAATATAACAGGGGATCATCTTGTTCTTGGTATATTCAGCGATCTTGCTCCGCTCATAGTTCCAATACCTTTTTTGGGTCTTGGGCTTTTTGTGAGTTTTTTTCAGGCCCTTATATTTGTTCTCTTGTCTATGATATATCTTACTTTGGCTCTTTCACATGAACATTAAAAAAAGGAGGAATAAAATGAAGAAGATTAACAAATGGTTTTTATCAGCGTTAGCTTTTATGGTATCAACGGGAGCTTTTGCTTCTGAGGCTGCACAAACAGCTGTTGCTGACGGAGACAAATCATGGCTAAAGATGTTAACGGCAGGTCTTACTATTACAGCAGCTGCTATTGGTGGCGCTATGGCTCAGGGTAAAACAGCCTCTATAGCACTAGAAGCTATTGGCAGGAACCCAAGTGCCCAGAACAAAATATTTGTTCCTATGATAGTTGCCCTTGCTCTTATTGAATCTTTGGTTATTTATGCTCTTGTCGTTGTTTTTGCAAAAATGTAATTTGTGTATATCGTGTTCTATAAACAGCCTTGTCATTTAATTTGGACAAGGCTGTTATTTTATTAACCTTGAAAGATCTTTTGACTTAAGGTCTGATATTGTAATAGGTTTATAATTTGATGTTTGTAATGCTTCTACCAGATCTGAACTACATTTTATTTCGTGATCAAATAGTGTAAGTTTTTTTCCTACATCATTAATGGTGTGTGCATCTGACCCACCGACTTGTTTGTACTTATTCTGTATTGCATATTCTTTAGCTAACTCGTTCTCCTGTTCGCTGTTGTTGCCATTAAGCGTTTCGATTATTTTGATTTGATGGAATTTGTTCAGATCCGTACCGTAGTGCATACTGCTGTATCTTCTAAATGGGTGAGCCCAAATAGCTACTGCGCCCATGTTTTCAATTTCACTTAAGACTTTTTTTAGAGGAGGAAGGACTTCTAGGTTTTTAAGTGTTTTTTTCCAAAAGTCATTCTTTAACCCAAAAACCAATATTTCCCCTGAGTCTGTAGCAAGTTCTACACCTTTTATTATTATAGGTTTACTACCGGGGTCTTGAATACTTTCTACGCCAGAACTATCTTCAAATACATTATGATCTGTTATGCAAATTACATCTAATCCTAGTTTTTTTGCATGCTCGTATAGCTTAAGAGGGTCTATAGTGCTGTCTGGACTATAAGTTGTATGTATATGAAGGTCTGCTACTGTCATAATATTTAGCATAAACCTAGTTGGCTTTTAATCAAGTTTAAAATAAAACATCATTATAAAGAGGTAATTTTTTTGGGTGTTAAAGGTTTTGTTGTAAAAAAACTTATTTCTATAGATGGCAAAAAACCTAGTATTATATCTATATTCGGTGTTGCAGGGGTTTTTCTTGGTGTTTTTTCTATAATCACTGTCGTCTCTGTCATGTTCGGTTTTCAAGATCAATTAATAAAAAGGATAACTGGTAACCAACCACACATATATATAACAAATGAAAAAACCAGTTCTTCTATGGGGCAGTGGAAAGAGGTCCTTAAGTCATTAGAAAGTATTGACGGTGTTGTTTCTCCTTATGTCGAGAATGAAGTTATCTTGTATGTAAATAACTTAACATTAGGAGCAGTGTCTTTTAGTGTTTCAAACGAAATGTTTAAATTGATGTCCTCTTTGGAACTTGAGCACAGACAAGTTATACTAGGAGAGCAACTAGGGTTAATGAACCAATTGGTAAAAATGGATAATATTGAAGTCGTGTCTGGATGGGAGGCTGTTTCTTCTTCTATTTCACCAAAATTAAGGACATTTGTAATTAAGGATTTTATAAGAACAGGAACATATGCAAGGGATCTTAAATATGCTTATTTTGATCTTAAAGATGCAATGGATTATTTTACACCAATCAAAGGAGTTCCATCAGGTGTTGCTGTTCTTTGTAGCGATGTGTCTAAAATAGACGATATTTATTATAAAATAAAAGTTCGACTTAAGAATATTGATAACGTAAAGATCCAAACATGGAAAGATAGGAACAGCAAACTGTTCAATTCGCTAAAACTTGAAAGAATAGCGATGATAATAACTTTATTTTTTATTATATTAGTTGCGAGTTTTTCTATAACAGTCTCTTTAGTGATGATGGTTGAATCAAAAAGGCCAGAATTTGCGGTTCTTTCTTCTATGGGTCTTTGCACCAAAGAGCTTAAAAAAATAGTAACTTATATTGCATTAAGTAAAGGTGTTTCAGGAGCTCTTTTGGGAGGTATAGCTGGTACTCTGTTCTGTTATTTAATACAGGAATATAGGATCATAACCTTGCCATCTATATATTATGATACTTATTTGCCTATAAGAATGGACCTTTGGTTCAACATTATGGTGGTTATTTTGGCAGTATTTATATGTATTCTAGGGGTTCTATTCCCTCTAAGAATGGTGTCTAGGATATCAATAACCAATGAGCTCAGAAAGAATTGATTTGTACCTCTCTTATGATAGATAAACGTCTATGTTGAATGATTACAAAGGGCTGTCACATCTCAAGTCAATGGACATTGAACAGCTTAGAAAACTGTCAGATGAACTTAGGGAAGAGATCATAAGTTGTGTTTCAAAGAATGGCGGACACTTGGCTTCTTCTTTGGGGGCAGTGGATATAGCCATCGCACTTCATTATGTATTCAACAGTCCTTATGACAAGATCATCTGGGACGTTGGACACCAAGCCTATGCACATAAATTACTTACAGGTAGAGACCTTTCATCTTTGAGGAGTAAGAACGGTGTTGCTGGTTTTCCAAAACCACAAGAAAGTGAGCACGATCAATTTGTTGCAGGACATGCTGGCGTTTCTGTTTCTCAGGCGGCTGGTCTTGCTAAAATGTATCCCGGTAATTTTTCTATAGCTGTAATAGGTGATGGTTCCATGACCAGCGGGATGGTCTATGAAGCAATGAATCATGCCGGTTCTATGGGACTTGGTAATCTTGTTGTAGTTCTTAATGATAACGAAATGAGTATATCAAAAAACGTTGGTGCTATATCTTCTTTTATAAGTAAAAATATAATTAATAGTACTTATTATCAAAAGGTAAGATCAGAAATAAAATCCTTATTAGCTTCTGCTCCATTACAAAAAACATTTAATATAGATCTTGTAGAGCTTGTTAAAAAAATAAGGAGTTCAGCCGTAACGCTTATAGCACCAGAAGCTTTTTTTGAGGCTTTTGGTTTTAGATATATAGGACCAATAGATGGACATGATATGGAGGTTCTTATAAAAACATTTAGGAATATTCCTTTTGGAGAAAAAGACCCAGCTCCTATATTGCTTCATCTAGTAACCAAGAAAGGTAAGGGTTATCCATATGCAGAAGAAGATCCTTCTTTGTTCCATGGTATAAGTTGTTTCAATACTAAAACAGGTAGATCTGAATCAAAGAGGACTCAACAAACTTTTACATCTGTTTTTGGTGAAACACTAACAGAATTAGCTTCTAAGGATAGTAAAGTAGTAGCTGTAACAGCAGCTATGAAAGAAGGTACTGGTCTGGATGTGTTTGAAAGAGCACATAAGGATAAATTTTACGATGTTGGAATTGCAGAACAACATGCGGTTGCTTTTGCGTCTGCATTGGCAAAAAGTGGTTTAAAACCAGTTGTTGCAATATATTCAACTTTTATGCAGAGAAGTATTGACCAAGTTTTTCACGACATAGCGTTAAACAATCTTCATGTCGTATTTTGTATGGATAGGGCAGGTTTAGTTGGAGAGGATGGCTCAACTCATCACGGCGTTTTTGATATATCTTTGCTTAGATGTATCCCTACACTTACTATGATGTCTCCGTCTAATGCTCCAGAACTTTCTGCTATGATGGAGTATGCTCTAGAAAAATGTAGTGGTCCTGTTTTTATAAGATATCCAAGAGGTTGTGCTCCAGAATGGGAATATGAAGATCTTGTTAACAAAAAACATCATGAGATAAAAGACAATTCATCTAGATTGATCTTTAGCAATAACGCAGAAAAAGAACATCTTACTATCTTTGGGTTAGGTTACTCGGCATATGTTTGTTTAGAAGCTGTAAAGCAACTTTGTGAATTAGATCCAAAATTACCGGTTAAATTATATGACCCAAGGTTTATAAAACCAATAGACATAGAAACACTAAAAAAAGAATTCAAGTCTAGTATGGGTATAATAACTGTTGAGGAAAACAGCCTTTGTGGTGGTTATGGATCTGCAGTTTTAGAAGCTATTTGTGATGAATT
>CAYPMK010000003.1:44683-46707 GCA_964411885.1 uncultured Bdellovibrionales bacterium | reverse complement strand
TGATATTTATTGGAGATAAACAAATAACAAACAATTCTTATGTGGACGAAACAGAACTTTTGAACATAGGTTTTAGGATAAAGGATAAGAAGGAAAATGTTAGTCGTGGTGGCATAAAATTAAGTTCTGTTTTTGAGGTTATCGACATTGATGTTAAAAATAAAATGTGTATGGACGTGGGAGCTTCTACGGGTGGTTTTACGGAGTTGTTGTTAAAAAAAGGAGCCTCTAAGGTATATTCAATAGATGTTGGCAAGAACCTAATAGATTATAAATTGAGGACCAATGAAAAGGTCGTAGTTTTAGAAGGTGTTAATGCAAGATTTTTAGATCAAGATCCTGTTATAAAAAACACGATTACTGATAACAGTATAGATGTTGTTGTGATGGATCTTAGCTTTATATCCCTAAAGCTTGTGTTACCAAGGGTGCTCAACTATGTTAAGGCGGGCGGTACTGTAATACCTCTTATAAAACCACAGTTCGAAGTAGAGGCTAAAGAAGTCCCTAAGGGTGGTGTTGTTAGGGACGTGGATGTAATTAATAGAGTATTACTTGATATGAGGGTTTATATTGAAAAACTAGGGTTTAACGTAATTAAACTGATCCCATCAAAGATACAGGGGGCTTGTGGTAATCAAGAATACTTTTTTGTGTGCTTACTAACAGGCTAATGGTATTATGTGATAATGGAAAGAAGAGAAGCAATATTTTATGTTCAGTTATTAGATAATAAAACAAGGTGTGAACTTTGTGGTCATAACTGTCTTATCTCAGACTCTATGTTTGGTCTTTGTGGGGTAAGAAGGAATATAGATGGAGTTCTCTATTCCCTGAACTATGGCAAAATAAGCGCATTAATGATAGACCCAATAGAAAAGAAACCTTTGTATCATTTTTATCCCGGTAGCAAAACATTATCCATAGCTTTGAATGGATGTAATTTTAAATGTGACTTTTGTCAGAACAGCGACATCTCCCAAATAAATGATCCATCAAAGATACAGGGAGAAAAACTAAATCCGGAAGATATTATTAAAATAGCTAAAGCAAAGAATGTTAATATTATTTCTTATACATATACGGAACCAACTATTTTTTATGAGTTTATGATAGAGACAGCTATGCTTGCAAAAACAGCAGGGATGTACAACGTAGTCGTAAGCAATGGTTTTATGAACTCCAAACCATTAAAGGAGCTGATTAAGTTCACGGATGCTTTTAATATAGATCTTAAGAGTTTTAGACAACCAACATATCAAAAGGTTATAGGTGGTAATCTTGATATTGTTCTTGAGAACCTTGATACTATATCAAAGAGTTCTGCTTGGCTTGAAGTAACGACCCTGCTTATACCAGACTTAAATGATTCAAAAGAAGAAATAGAAGATATAGCAAGATTCATTAATGCATTAAGCCCAACAGTTCCTTGGCATATAAGTAGATTTCATCCAGATCACAAGAGGCAAAATACGATAGAAACCCCACAAGAAACTTTATTAGCGGCATATGAAATAGGTAAAGAAATAGGCCTTAAATATGTTTATGTAGGTAATGTTGTTGATAGGGCCTTATCTTCTACATATTGTTCTAAATGTAACGAAGAAGTTATTGGTAGAGAAGGTCTTGCTGTTTATGTTAAAGATGAAATGAGCTCTTTAAAAGGTAAATGTAAAAAATGTGGAAAAAATATAGATGGGAGGTTTTAGAAAATGGAGAAGACAGTTTTAATAGTTCTTATAGGTAACAGAAAAGAAGCAGCAGTAACTATACAGAAGATATTAACAGATTGGGGCTGTACTATAAAAACGAGACTTGGTATTCACGATGGTGTTCTTGATAATTGTACCAACAGTGGTTTATTGATATTAGATATAGTTGGGCAAAAAGAAAAGAATGAAGAGATGACAAGAAAGATTAACCTTATACATGGTGTTAAGGCTCAGCTTGTTACTTTATCCATAGATTAATATTATTGTTGCTAAGACGATCCTGTAAATACTAAATGGCCATAGTTTTGTTCT
>CAYPMK010000003.1:0-44583 GCA_964411885.1 uncultured Bdellovibrionales bacterium | reverse complement strand
ATATTATTGTTGCTAAGACGATCCTGTAAATACTAAATGGCCATAGTTTTGTTCTGGGTATTAATTTCAATAACGATATTATGGCTACCCAACCTACAAAAAATGAAACCATGAAACCAACTATAAGCATTGTTATTTCATGGCTAGATAATATGGCATTTGTTTTTAATAGTTCATAAGCACAGGCCGCCACCATTATTGGTACGGCACAAATAAAAGAGTACATAGATGCTTTTCTGTAACCCATACCAGAGAATATGCCTCCAGATATAGTTATTCCAGATCTACTCATTCCCGGCCACAGAGATAAACACTGAAAAAGACCTATTATCAAAGATCCCTTATAGGTAACGTCAACATCTGATCTTTTTTTGTATTGATACCTGTCTGCAATTAACATTATTATGCTACCAACTATAAGAGATATAGCTACAGATCTTGGATTAAATAAATATTCTTTTATTGTTCCGTGGAACAAAGCTCCTATTATTATTGCTGGCATCATAGTTATTATTATGTGTACTACATTTGGGAATACTTCAAGATTTGGTTTTATTTTTATATACTCTCTGAATTTTGGTCTATATATTATAGCGACTGCTAATATAGATCCAAGCTGTATCGCTATATCAAAGGTCTTTGCAAATTCGCCACTGAAATTCAATATATTGCCAGAAATTATTAAGTGCCCCGTAGAAGAGATAGGTAAAAATTCTGTTATGCCCTGTACTATGCCAAGTATTAACGTTTTATATATGTCTAACATTATTTTCCCCTCTTAATTTTTGTTTTAAATATTTACCTGTTAACGAGTTCTCTTCTGTTATTATATCTTCTGGAGTGCCTGTTGCTACAATATATCCACCTTTCTCTCCACCCTCTGGACCCAAATCTATTATGTAATCAGATGTTTTTATTACTTCAAGGTTATGTTCTATTACTATTATAGTATTGCCTTGGTCTCTTAATTTATGAAGTACATTTATTAGCTTCTTAATATCATCAAAATGAAGTCCAGTTGTTGGTTCGTCAAGCACGTAAAGTGTTTTGCCTGTGCTACGTTTTGATAGCTCTTTGGCCAACTTTATCCTTTGTGCTTCTCCTCCAGAAAGAGTAGTGGATGATTGTCCTAGTTTTATATAAGCAAGACCAACGTCGTATAATGTCCTTATTTTTGAGTGTAGTATAGGGATGTTCTTAAAAAATATCATTGCTTCTTCTACTGTCATATCTAAAACTTCTGCTATGTTCTTATTCTTGTATTTTATTTCGAGAGTGTCTTTATTGAATTTTGCTCCACCACAACTATCACACGTTACAAAAACATCTGGCATGAATTTCATTTCTATTCTTGTCATGCCCTGACCTTCACAAGCCTCGCATCTTCCTCCAGCAACGTTAAAAGAGAACCTTCCTGCTCCATAAGATCTTACTTTTGAATCAGGTAATTGCGCAAATAGTATTCTTATTTGATTGAATATGTCGGTATAAGTTGCAGGGTTTGATCTTGGTGTTTGGCCTATTGGGCTTTGGTCGACATGGATTATTCTGTCTATGTTATCTATCCCTGTTATATTGCAAGTGTCATTCTTTTTGTTTAATTTATTTATCATAGCAGAGATACATGGGCATACAGTGTCTATTATAAGAGAACTTTTACCTGAACCAGAAACACCAGTTACGGTTGTCATAACTCCTATTGGGAAGGAAACGCTTATGTTTTTTAAATTGTTTGTTTTAACATTAGTGATCTTTATAAAACCTTGTTCTGATTTTTTTCTTTGTTTTGGAGTTGGTATTTGTAGGTTTGACGATAAGTACAGACCAGTAAGACTTTTGTTGTTAGCCATGATGTCTTTTATCGTTCCTTCTGCTATTAGATTGCCTCCGTGCACACCTGCACCGGGCCCTAAATCTATTATGTGGTCTGCAGATCTTATAGTATCTTCATCGTGTTCAACTATTATGACAGTATTGCTTTTATCTTTTAATCTTTTTAAAGAAGCTATCAACTTATCATTGTCTGATGGATGTAACCCAATGCTTGGTTCATCTAGGACATATATCACTCCAGTAAGGCCTGATCCAAGTTGAGTTGCTAATCTTACTCTTTGTGCTTCTCCCCCAGATAAAGTAGAACTTGTCCTGTTTAGAGTTAAGTAACCAAGACCTACGTCATTTATAAAATCTAATCTTTCTGTTATTTCTTTTATTATTGTGTCTGATATTATTTTTTTGTTTTGAGGGATGTTAAGGTCTAATAGTACTTTTTTTAATGACGACATGGACATAGATGAAAGATCATGAATTGAATGTTTGTCTATTTTTATTGATAAAGATTCTTTTTTTAATCTTGTACCATTACACGTTGGGCATATTATAAAGTTGTCTTCATCTTTTTCTATTTTACCTATACCAGCACATTCTGGACATGCACCATAAGGACTATTAAAGGAAAAGATCCTTGGTTCAATGTCTGCATAACTGATCCCGCATTCAAGACAAGAATATTTATCACTTAAGATGTGCTCTTGTTTTTCTCCGTCTATAAGTATCTTAACAATACCACCAGAAAGTTTCATTGAAAGGCTTACAGAATCCATCATTCTTTGTATACAGTTCTCGTTAGTAACTATTTTGTCTATTATTAGTTCTATGTTGTGTGTTTTATTTTTGTCTATTTTTATATCGTCATCTAGGTCTTTAATCTTTCCATCTATTGATATTTTTGTAAATCCATCTGCTAATAATTTTTGTAATAATTTTGAATATTCTCCTTTTTTGCCTCTTACTATTGGAGAAGAAATAGTAAGTTTTGTACCAGCAGTCTTTGAGCAGTATTCTTTTGCAATATCTGAGGCTGTTCTTGCTTTTATGGGGTTAGAACACTTATGACAAAAAGGATCTCCTACTTTTGCATAGAGAAGCCTCAAATAATCATATATTTCTGTCATTGTTCCAACAGTAGATCTGGGATTGTGTGATATTGTTTTTTGATTTATTGCCAAAGAAGGAGAAAGACCTTCTATGCTTTCTGCGTCTGGTTTTTTTATCGCATCAATGAATTGTCTTGCATATGACGACATAGATTCTACATATCTTCTATTCCCTTCAGCATATATTGTGTCAAAAGCTAAAGAAGATTTCCCCGAACCAGAGATGCCTGTTATAACACTTATGGCGTTCCTTGGTATATTAAGGGTGATGTTCTTTAAATTGTGCTCGCTTGCATTAACTATGCTTATATATTTTTTTTTCATGTTGATATTCTTTTTAATAGAACCATGTCTATGGCTTGATTAACTGCTTTTATCATTGAACTAGCAGAAGCCGTACCCGTGTTTTTTGCCTCATATGCAACGCCGTGTCCTGGGGATGTCCTGATTATAGGAAGGCCGAGGGTTACATTAACCAAGTTGTCAAACCCCTTCATCTTTACTGGTATCATTCCTTGGTCATGATACATTGCTAAAAAGGCGTCATATTTTTCTTTTATTGGAGATGTAAAAGCACTATCTGCAGGAATTGGACCATCAACATTAATGTTTATGCCCTTTAATTCTTTTATTGCAGGAATTATGATCTCTAATTCTTCTGTTCCCAATAGACCAGAATCACCTGCGTGAGGGTTTAGTGATAATACTCCTATAGATGGGTTCTTTTTGTTAATCACAAGATAATCGTGTAATAATTTAACTGAACTTGTTATTCTTTCTTTGCTTATGTTCGAGCTTACCTTGCTTATTGGTAAGTGTTCGGTCATTATGCCTACTTTTAATGATGGTGTTATCATTAACATTAATACATTCTCTACGCTCAATATTTCTTTTAGGAATCCTGTGTGTCCAGAAAACTTGGGATATTTTTCTGATATAAGGTGCTTGTCTACTGGTGCTGTTACTACTGCGTCTATCTCGTTATTGATGCATAATTTTGATGCCCAGTATACGCAAGACAATTCTTTGCTTTTAGAAATTTCATCTGGAACGTCATTGTATCTTGGCTCTTCAAAAATTATGTGTTTAAGGTTGGACTTACTGTTGTTCCTTATTTCTATTATAACTGTTTTGTCAGCAATGATGTGCAGTTCTGTTGTCCTGTCTTCTGAAAAAACGTCTATTGTCTTTGCTATTATTTCTGGAGATATACCGGTGCTCTCTCCCTGAGTTATCCCTATTCTTATTATTCCGCTTTTTTTATATGTATGTTCTAACATAAGACTCTTCCTTTCTTTGGTTGAGCCAATCATCAAGTAATCTGCTAAAATTCATTTGAACGAGCTCTCTTTCTATTGCGTCTTTGTTTTTTATATATTCTGGATTTTTTGTATTCTTTAAAGAGACAACTTTTATTACATAAAATGAATTATTTATGTTAACAGGTCCTTTTATATCACCTACGTTCATATTAGATACAGCTTTTTTAAGTTCTGGTATTAGGTCGTCTAGGTTTATAAAGCCCAAGTCTGTTCCATTGTTTTTATTGAGCACCTTGTCAAAAGCTTCATTGTTCTTTTTAGAATTATTTTTTGCGTTATTTGCATCGGCCTCATTATCAAATTGGATATACTTTATATGATATTCTACTACATTTACTTCTTGCTTAAACTGATCCTTAAAGAATTTTTCAAAATCAGATTCAGATATTTCTATCTTCTTTTTTAGATCTCTTTCAAATATGTCTGCTTTTGTTTTTTCTAGTTTTAACTCAGACCTGAATTCATCAAAAGTTTGACTTGAATCTTTTAGCTGTTTTTGAAGGTCTTTCTGGGTCATACCCATGTTTCTCATTCTACTGTTTATGAATTCATTTATTTCTTCGTTTGAAGACAAAAAGCCATTATCTTTAGCGTATTGCATTATTAAGGTGTCGTTGACCATTTCATTTAACATGTTCTTGTTAGAAGAACTTGCATATGTGTAAGCCTCTGGAGACATCTTTGCTTTTCTAGATTTAAGGGTGTTGTTGAATGATTTAAGATCTGATTCTGTGATTATGTCATCATTAACCACAGCTATTATTCTGTCTATCAAGACTTCTTTTGAATATAGAGCGCCAGATATCAGGACCATTAAAATTAATAATATGTTTCTTGTCATACAAACTCCTAAATAGGTACTTATATTATTTTATAGAATCTAGTAAAGCCTTGTTTATCTGTATTTTTGCTTTTTTCATTTTTTCTGTTAACCATTTTTCATATAGTTTTGATTCTTCTTGTCTAGTCAATTCAGCGATTATAAAAGGCTTTGCTTTTTCATAGTTTATTTCTTCTGGAGGGATCTTTTTTATAACCTTAATTATATGGAATCCATAATCGCTGCTTAGTACCTCTGACGTTTGCCCTTCTGGTAATTCAAATCCTTTATCAAAGATCTCTATGCCTTCTCCTTTTGAAATGAACCCTAGTATGCCGCCGTTTGTTGCCTCTGGTGATTCAGAATATTTTTTTGCAATTTCATGAAAATCTATTCCTGTTTTTAATTCTTCTGCTGCTTGTTTTATTTTTTCTTGAGAAGTAGTAAATATTTGAGCAAGTTTAATTTTTTCTTGAGAAGTTTTACCTTCAAATTTTTCTTTATATAACTCTTTTATAGAATTTTCTGAGATGTTTATCTTGTCTAATATTACTTTCGACATTGCTTTTTCTATTATTAATTTTGTTTTTATCTCTTGTACCCATTCATCATAGGTCTTGAACTGATTGAAAAGCAGTTGTTCTAATTCTGTCTTTGTATATCCATATGTAAGGTTCCTGACGTATCTTTGCAGTTCTTTGTCACTAACACTAATGCCCTTTTTATCAGCTTCTTGTAGGAGCATGCTTTCTACTACCATTTTCCTTAGCAGGTTCTTTTTTATAATAGAAGTGTGTGCTTCCGCATATTCTGGTTGGTAGTTTGTCTTTATATTGTTTAACCTGGTTTCAAAAACAGAGATGCTTATTGGTTCTTTGTTCACTATTGCAATTGTTCTTGCGTCTAATTTAAGTTTCTTTATGCTGTAAACATACCAAACACCAGCTATCAGCGATGACAGTATGAGTAGTATTAAGAGTATTTTTTTTCTTACTAATATCATTTTATATTTATTATTGATGAATATTTTTGTCTAAGTGCTTTGACCTGCTCGTTTCTTGCATTAGTTATATCTATCCCTCTTAAGATCTCCGATATTGGTTTATAGTCTCCCGATGATATTGGATATATTTTTATAGTCTTGATTACAGAAAAATAATTGGGGCCTGCAAGAACGGGCGATAGTTCTGATACAGGGGTTGTGTTTATTGCTTGCCTTTCTTCCATAGAGAGCATTGCGCTTGGTACTTTATCAAAAGTACCATTTAAAGTTGTTATGTCGTTTTGAGAATACTGCATTACGGTCGCTTCGAACATTTTGCTGTTATTCATTGCTTCACTTCTTAATATTGATATCTTCTTAAAAACCTCTGCTTTTGATCGATCATTGTTAGGCATGAATGGAAGTGCCAGCCTTTGTATTTTTACCACGGGATACTTTTTATAATAATCAAGGATTTCTTGTTTTCCGTATTTTTTGTTTTTGAACTTTGTGTTGACGGTGTGTGTTAGGTAATAATTATATAGGGAGCCTTCAACAGCGTCTTTTGCTCCAGCAGTTTGATCTAAGCCAGTTCTTTTAGCTTCCATTACGGAAAGTTTCATGTTGATTATATAATC
Organism: uncultured Bdellovibrionales bacterium; assembly: GCA_964411885.1. Lineage (GTDB taxonomy): Bacteria > Bdellovibrionota > JAFGOL01 > JAFGOL01 > JAFGOL01 > JAKLHL01. The sequence continues at coordinate 37,885 of CAYPMK010000003.1, read as the reverse complement.
CAAAACAGCGTCTTCGTTGTCTAAAAGCTCTTTTGGCGCTCCAGAATAGTAAAGATGTATTTTGAACCTGTTGACGTCTTCTGTTGTTATTGCTTCATTTCCTATTGTGGCAAGTGTTTTGGCGTTTGTTATGCCGCTTATTATAAAAACACCAAGTATAAAAAGTCTCTTCACTTTAAAATACCCCCTCTTTGTTTCATAACGCTATCTGTATAAAATTACGTATTTCTTTTATAGCACTTCTCCAGTCATTGTCATCTATATTAGATATAAGCTTCATGTCTGGGGTTATGCGATATCTGTCGCTACGTTCTGTTACCAATTTGACTATAGTTTCCGGCATTATCTTTGTATTGCTATTGAATGAATAGACTAGTTTGCCTGCCCCTATCTTTATGCTGTTAACATTGAGTGGTTTTATCATTATTTTAAGTTCCATTATTGAAAAAAGGTTGCTGGCTTCTTCTGGTAAGCTCCCATATCTGTCTTTTAATTCATCTTGTATCAAAAAGAGCTCTTCAATAGATAATGAAGAAGATAGTTTTTTATAAAATAATAATCTTTGTCCTATATCCGATATATAGGTTTCCGGTATAAATGCAGGAATGTTTATAGCTATTTCTGTGTCTGTTTCGCTTTGATCTTGATGTGTTGCGCCTTTTAATTCCTCTACAGATTCTTGTATTAGTTTTAAATACTCATCAAGCCCTATATCGTCTATAAAACCACTCTGTGATGACCCCAAAACTTCTCCGGCCCCTCTAAATTCAAGATCATAACTTGCTATATTAAAACCAGACCCTAATTCTGTAAACCTTTGTAATGTTTTTATCCTTTCTATTGCAGATTTGCCTATCATAAAATTTGATGGAACAAGCAAGTAACAAAAAGCCCTGTTGGTTGATCTTCCTACTCTTCCTCTTATTTGATAAAGTTGTGATAGCCCAAACATATCTGCGCGATTTATTATTATTGTATTTGCATTAGGTATATCTATGCCGGACTCTATTATTGATGTACAAACCAACACATCAGCTTCTTTATTATAGAAAGATATCATTTTTTGTTCTAGGTCTTTGGAATCCATTTGTCCGTGTGCCATTATTATTTTGGCCTCTGGCACTATGTCTTTTAATTTGTTATAAAGCTCCTCTAGGTCTTGTACCCTGTTGTGAAGAAAAAAGACCTGTCCTCCTCTTTTTAATTCGTAATTTATGGCTTTGCTTATTAACTTTGGGCTGAATTTTGAAACAAAGGTCTTGATGGGTGACCTGTTTACAGGAGGAGTTGTTATAATGCTTACATCTTTTAAACCGATTAACGACATGTTAAGTGTACGTGGTATGGGCGTAGCTGTTAGCGTTATTATATCTACATTTTTTGCAATCTCTTTTATTTTTTCTTTTTGTTTTACTCCAAAACGATGTTCTTCATCTATTATTAATAATCCGAGGTCTTTAAAATCTATGTCTTTACTCAATAGTCGGTGTGTGCCTATTATAATATCTACTTTTCCTTCTTTTAATTTTAGCAGAGTTTCATTTTGTTCTTTGGTGCTTTTGAACCTTGTTAGCAGGTCTATGTTAACAGGGTAATCTTTAAATCTTTTCTGAAAGATTCTATAATGCTGAAAAGCCAACACGGTTGTCGGGGTTAGTATTGCAGTTTGTTTCCCATCCTTGGCACACTTAAAAGCAGCCCTTATTGCTACTTCTGTTTTACCAAACCCAACATCTCCACACACCAATCTATCCATTGGTCTTACTGATTCCATATCTGTCATTACGTCGTTTATTGCATTAAGTTGATCTTGTGTTTCTTCATATTCAAATTCTGATTCAAATTTATAATAAACATCATCTGGTCTAGAAAAAGCGAAACCCTTTTTTGCAGCTCTTTCTGCCTGAAGTTTTATTAATTTTTGTGCTATGTCCATTGTTGCTTTTTTTGCTTTCTTTTTCTTTTTGTCCCAAGAACTTCCTCCAAGTTTATCTAGGATAACCTTGTGTGAACCTTGTGCTATATACCTTTGTACACTGTTTAGCCTGTGTACTGGTAATAGTAGCAAATCTTGCTGTGAATATTCTATTTGGAAGTAGTCACTCTCTATTCCGTCTATTTCTGCCTTTATTAAACCACGATATATTCCAACCCCATGTTTTGTGTGTACTACATAATCATTTAGTTTTAACTCTTTGAAAAGATCAAGAAAAACATCTTTGGTTTTTGATGGCTCTATCTTTTTTTGTTTTTCACCAAATATCTCATCTTCTGTTACTAACCATAATTTTTCTGAATTTATAACAAAACCCTCAGAAAGATCAGATATGCATATAGATGGTCCTGCATGGTTGTGTTCATGTATAAGTTCGTTCAATCTTGTTTCTTTAAATACTCTTATATCTTTTGCAATGTCACCCAATATGAAGATCAGTCTTTCTGCCTGATGTTCGTTCCTGCATGTATAAACTAGTTTATATCCTTGCTGTATTGTTTCTTTGTGGAATTTTTTTAGTTTTTCTATTGAATCAGAGCCATGGTGCTTGAATTCTTTTACCTTTTGATTATGTTTTACCAGATCTTCTATTAGTGAAAAATGGGCTGTGTCATCGTCAATAAAATCAATTGAGTATGAATTGATAGTTCTGTTCTTGTCTAATTCCTGCCAAAAGGGACCTTCTATATAAAGGTCTTTTAGTGGGTAAGGAATGAACTCTCCTATGTTTTGACCAAGATCTAGATCACTTTTCTTGTAGTGAGTACTTTCTTGAAAAAGATGCTGATCATATAGTATTATTTGTTGCTCAGGATCTAAGTAGTCATTTATTCTTGATAACTTTTTGTGGAAGAAAGGAAGGTAATATTCCATGCCAGGAAAGTAGACATTGTTGTCTATTATTTCTATTATTTGATCTCTTATATCTTTTCGTACATGGTTCTTATCACAATGTTCTTTGAACCTTTCCTTGAACATTAAAACGTTTTCTGTTGATAAAGAAAGTTCTCTTGCTGGTATTATTTTAGCTGTTTGTACTTTTGATATAGTCCTTTGTGTTCTTTGGTCGAATATCTTTATTGTATCTATGCTGTCTCCAAAAAGTTCTATCCTGACCGGATTTGTTTGAGATGGAGAAAAAACGTCTATTATATTACCTTTAACTGAAAATTGACCTACTGAGTTAACGATATCTGTTCTTTCGTATCCAGATGAAACAAGATCGAGGGAAAAACTATTAATATTTATTTCTGAGTTTATAAAAAGTTGTTTGCTTAAAGATCTTATATATTCAACAGGCACAAGGTGTTGTGTTATTGCATTTATTGGCGTAACTATTAATAATCCTTCGGTGTTGTTCAAGATAGCATATAAGGCCCTTGTTCTTTGTGCTTGTACCTCTATATCTGGGGAGTTCTGATATTCTGGAGTGGAATCCCATTCTGGTAGAATATATATATTTTGATCTTTATTGCTTAGGGCAACCATTGAATTGAATACTTTTTCACAAGTTGCTGTGTCTGGTGTAATGATTATCTTAGATCTCTTGTCTTTGGGATCTGTTAATAAATATGATAACGTAGCTGTGCTTACTGAAGTGATCGTTTTCTCATTCATTAGGATATATGGTCATCTCCACTTTTAGGGTTTGTATTTCTTGATCCTGAGGAGTGTTCTCGTGAGCGCTAACTCCTTTTATCTGTTTTAGTTTTTCTATGAATTGATCTTTGTTGTTAGTCGGTATTTCAAATTCATAATTAAGGGCACCATTCTCTGCCATGACAGGGTCTTGGATGGTCCTGATAGAGAACATTGTGGCTGTTTCTAACAATTCTGTCTTTGTAGCTTCTGGAGCATCTTTATCTGGTATCAAGTTTATTATTATAGATGCTGTATCGTTTGTTTTTATTGTTTGAGTTGTGTTTTGATCTGGTCTTACATGTGTCTGTTGGCTTTTTTTATAAAACGAGAAATAATATCCAACTAAAATTATTACGACTATTATTAAAGATATTGATATTCTTGCTTTCCAATTAGTCCTTACATGATGCAAAGCTGTATCGTCTATAGCTTTTTTTTCTAGCCTTTTAAATACGGTATTGTTTATATTAGAAGACAGTGTGTCTGTTTGTGCGTTTATTAACAGTTCTGTTATTTTTTGATTCCATATATAGAAGTTTTTACACGAGGTACATTTTGATATGTGTCTTGATATTTTACTTTGTTCTTCTTTTGTTATAGTTCCTAAACTATATTGTACTTCTGACTTTTTTATTGGATAGCAAACTTTTGGATCTTCTGTTTTTGATGATTCTTTGACGTTGTTGAGTTTTTTAATAGCTAATCTTATAAGAGTTGTTTTTATTACAGATAATCGTGTGTTTATTGCTCCAACACTGGTCTTATATATCGTCGATAGTTCATTGGCGTTAAGGCTGTGCCTTAATGACATAGCAACAAGTAGTCTATCTTTTGGATCAAGGTATTCAATTAGCTCAACTATGTTTATACCGCTAATATCTGCTGGATGAATATTACCTATATCAATTAAAGGAGCAAATTCCTTTATATTAGGTTCTTTCTTTTTTTTGGTGAACTTGCTTTTACAGAGCTGATTCTTTGCGATGTTGTATATCATCAGGTGGAGTGGTAGTTTTTCTTTTACATTCCTTATTGATTTAAAAACATCAATGAATACATCGCAAAATATTTTCTCTTTTATGTTCTTTTCTGTTTCACAAGAGATCATACTTACAAGGTCATACACTTGTAGTTTGTAATCATTAAGTAATATTGAAAGATTTATAAGCCTGTTATCCATTTTGGCGGTCATCATATCACTTGATTTAATTATATAAAAGCGGTTAAATGGCTTTTATGTTCGTAAGATCTATAGTTATTATAGCGTTGCTGAGCCTTGTTTCTTCCTGTGGTGTAAAAAAACCACCTCTTCCGCCTTTAAAAAAGGACAGCCAAAAAGAGGAGACTAAAAAATGATAAAACTTGAATTTTATAAGATATGTTGTGCTGGTAATGACTTTATCGTTGTTGATAACAGAAAAAAACTTTTCAACGCAGAATATCAGGAAAATCTTGTAGAAATGCTTTGTGCTAGGAATTACGCCATTGGGGCAGATGGAGTTTGTTTTATAGAAACATCAACGATAGCTGATTATTCTGTTAAATTCTTTTCTGCTGATGGAGCGGAGTCTGATTTTAGTGTGAACGGAATTAGGGCGGCAATGCGCTTTGCAGAAGATAAAGAGATTGCAGGAAACTCTCATAGTGTAGAGACTCGTTCTGGTGTAGTTAAAGGAGAGATAACAGAAGAAATAGTGGGCACAGAGATTCCTGCTGTTAAGAAGATAGACCTAAAGCACGAGCTAGAGATACCCCACCAATTTGAAAGCAGAATAGTAGAAGCTAGTTATATAGATTTTGGTACTAAACAGCTGGTCTTTAAAATAGAAAAAATAGCAACTTTTGATGTAAAGGGAATAGGAGCTGTGCTTAGTGGGCACACACAATATCAGCCTCAAGGTATAGATGTTAGTTTTTATGATGTCATAGACGGACATAATATAAATGTTGCCACCTATGCTGTTGGAATAAGATCTATAGTACATTCCAGTGGTAACGGAGCCGCATCATGTGTTGCCTTGGCAGAAGCAAGGCATGAGGTGTCTAGTCCTGTTATTGTTAATCAAGCAGGAGGACTACTTAAGGTATCAAGAAAGGGTGCAACACTTTTTATAGAGGGTGAAGCAAGAGTAGCTTTTACTGGTTATATAACTTCTGACATGTTGAACTTTGATATAGAAAAAATACGTAAAAAACAAACAATATAGAATATGGATCAGTACGTTTTTGTAGCACTTGGGTCTAATATAGACGACAGACTTAAATATATAAACTCCGCTATAGCTAATATGTCTTTATTAAAAGGAGTGAGTATCCTTAAAAGATCTTCTTTGCTGGAGACTGCTCCTGTTGGTGTTAGTGGGCAAAAGGATTATTTAAACCAAGTCTTACTTTTGAAGACTAGCGTTGAGCCGTTTTCTTTATTAAAAGAATTTAAAAAAATAGAAATACTACTTGGGAGAGTGGTAAGACAAAGGTGGTCAGAAAGAGAGATAGACATAGATATTATTCTCTATGGTGATCTTGTTATAAATGATGATGTGCTTACAATTCCTCACAAAGAAATATTGAATAGGCTCTTTATATTAAAATCTTGCGTAGAGCTTATGCCCGATTTTTTTGTAAAAACTTATGGAAAAACTGTAATTGAGCTTTATGAAAGCCTTGATGATAGTGTAAAACAGCAGGAATTAAGGATTTTTACAAGTTGACAGGTCTTATGTAAGTGTTCTATAAAGGTCAAACCGGTTGCCGCTTCGGGCTCATGGTAGGAGGTTCTAGATGGCTGGCGTTAATAAGGTAATAATAATAGGAAGATTGGGTCAGGACCCAGAGGTAAGATATACACCAAATGGTCAGGCGGTGGCTAACTTTACTGTCGCTACTAGCGAGAATTGGACAGACAAGACCAGTGGCAATAAACAAGAAAGAACAGAGTGGCACAGAATAGTTGTTTGGGGTCGTCTTGCAGAACTTTGCAAAGATTATCTCAAGAAAGGAAGACAAGTTTATATAGATGGAAGACTTCAGACAAGAAACTGGGACGACAGAGACGGTAAAAAACGTTATATTACAGAAATAGTTGCTAACACTATACAATTCCTTGGTTCTTCTTCTGAAAGATCTGATTCAGATACGACAACAGACACCGGCGTTGAATATGTTAATGATGCTCCAACCAACAATGTTCCGCCGTTTGATACGAATGTGTCGCACGTTAGTGACGACGAAATACCGTTTTAATAACAAATTTTCTTCAAGCGGACACCTTTGTCAGTCCCTTGCCTTCTCCTCTGCGTACCATTTAAGTACGCATGCGTCACAGGCTTCGGGAGCTTCCTCGGTCTCCATCTTGAATAAAATTTGTTATAGATATTTACTTTGCTGTTACTGCTCTTTCATAGATCATATATTCAGGTTTTTTATTTCTATATACATAATCCCCTGATTTGTGTTCTACAAAAAGGTAGTCTTTGTCGTTTATCTTTTTAATTTCATACTTGCTGGCAGTCTTGTCTCCCTGATGTATTAGTACTTCTTTTGTCCAAGTTATATATGGTTTTTGTGTTTTTCCATTTTTAATGAATACTATTTCTTTAAATGTTGGACAGCCATCTTTCCATTTTTTATTTACAGGGTCAAAGTCTTTTTGTTTAGTAACAAAATCAACAAAAGTCCATTTTCCCAGTACTTCTGGATAGTCTACAAAAGCGATATCTATGTTATCGTGTTTTGCTTTCATGTATTTTCCAGTATAAAAATCAAAAGCCATTTCTTCTGTATAAAAACTACGACAATCACCTGTAAAATAACCCTCAAATCTGCCTTTCTTATCTGTTTTAGTAATTGTTCTTCTGCCTCGATTTTCGTCTCTTATGAATGTTAAATCTTTTGGATCAAGTTTTGTCCATATTTTTCCAGTCTCTATTTCTTCGTATCCTTTAACATCTTTTTGAACATAACACTTTTCTGTACCGATTTTTTTACCGCAATCAATGAACACAAAAAGACCATCTGAGTCTTTTTCTATTTTGTTGAATGAACACGTACCAAAACCAGAGCTAGCATTTTTATGATTTTCTTCTTTTGGCACCCATGCGTTTAAGTTAGAGACCAAAAACAAGCCTAATGCTAAGGAAATAAAAACTTTCATTCTAAAGCCTCCTAATATTTATTTCTTTGGGTTTACTTCTAGTAGAGAGGTTGAAAGGCGAAGTGCCTTTATGACCCTTTCTGCCTTTTCTTCACTTTCTTTTGATTGTTCCTGAAGTGTTACTAATTTTTCTTTTAGTGTTTCTATCTCAAACTCTAGTTCATCTATATTCTGTTTTAGCTGTAATATCTTTTGATCTTTGGCGTTTAACAGTGTTTCACTATCGCTTCTTGTTATCTCTAGCTTGTTGGCTAGTTCTTTTTCTCTAAAACGTATTTTTCTTATGTCTTGTCGTATCTTTAATTTCATCTCTTCGTGCTTTTGGGCAAGCTTGTTGTATTTTTCTTCTATGATGGTAGCTCTGTTAAGTTGAGCCTCTAGATTGAGCTTGGCATTAACATCAAAGTTACTTAATTCAGCTTTAATTTTTCTGTTATCTGATTCAGCTTCACCAAGTCTTGTCATGTATTCTTCTAGTTCTTTTTTCTGTTTATTTATTAAGTCTGCTTGTTTTTTGTTCTCTAATTCAAGGAAAGATAATTTTTGTTGTAGTGCTTCTATATTGTTTATTGAGTTTGCATCAATTTTTTTGCTACTTGGTTTTTGTTCTGGTTCTGAAAAAGATCTTTTAATTGGTTTGGGGTCTTTATCTTCATAAGAAAAAGATATATCGTCTGGTAAAGGTATTTCTATGTTGTCTAGTTCTGGGTCGTCGCTGAAATTTATTATTCCATCATTTACCACAGGTATCTTTTTTTCAAGTCCTGTGATGTCTTCTGATGAAAAGGAATTAGTGACAGAAGTGTTTGGCTCCTTCTTTTTATCTAGCTCACCAAGGACATCTTTAAGAAGTTTCTTTTTGTCATTAATGGCCATACTATCTCCTTAACGCCTTAAGCACTCTTGGGTTTCCTGTAAGGTCATTTGAAACACTTACTTCATCCCAAGAACCAAATATGTTTTTCACATCCCTAGCCTGATTATATCCTATTTCCATGAATATTGGTGAACGGCTATATAAAAATCTTTGCCCAGAGTCAGCAACTTGTCTATAGTAATAAAGCCCATCTGTGCCACCTTTTAGTGCCTCTATTGGTTCGAAAAGTGTTATCTGTAAAGAAATACTCTTTAATTCTTGTGGGCTTATGTATGGTGGATTGCAAAAGATTGAATTAACTTTTAGATCTGGATCTAAACTATCAAAAAGGTCTGATTTTATGATAGTTGCTCTATCGTTCAAACCGTGTCTTTGAATATTTTTTTCTGTAAAACAAAGGGGTGCTTCATATTGATCTATGAATATACATTTACTGTTTGGAAAATTCTTTAATATACTAATGCCTATACATCCTGTTCCACAGCAAAGATCAATAAAAGTTAGCTCTTCTTTTGTATTTCTAAAATGTTCTAACACTTTATCAACCAAGGTTTCTGTATCCTGTCTTGGAACAAGAACACCTTTGCCAACATAAAATTCTAGTCCATAGAATTCTGTTTCACCTGTTATGTATTGAACAGGCTCTAAAGAAAGCCTTCGTGTTATCCAAGATTTAAAGGTGTTTTCTTCTTCTTTACTTAATTCATATAAAGGATTTGTTCTTATGAAAGAGTAATCTTTTTTTATAAGTCCTGATATTAAAAAATTAACATCACTTTGTATTTGTCTAACAGAGTCTTTGTCTTCATTTATATAAAGACCGTATTGTAATACATCTGTGCCAAAAGCTATGGCTTCTTGTATCTTCATTATATTTGATCGTGTTTAAGGGCCTCAGCCTGATAGTGAGTTATAAGACCAGATATCATCTCGTCTATTTCCCCTTCCATGAATTGTTCCAGTTTATAAAGAGTTAATCCTATTCTGTGATCCGTTATCCTGCCTTGAGGATAATTGTAGGTTCGTATTCTTTCTGATCTATCGCCTGATCCAACCATTTGTTTTCTTTCACTTGCTCTTGCTGAATTGGCGTCGTTTTGCATCTTTTCAAAAATTCTTGCCTTTAAGACGATCATCGCTTTTGCTTTGTTTTTGTGTTGGCTTCTTTCGTCTTGGCATGTAACGATGGTTCCTGTTGGTATATGAGTAATCCTAACTGCAGAATCTGTTGTGTTAACGTGTTGACCACCGGCTCCACCAGCCCTGTAAACATCTATCATAAGATCTGCAGGGTTAATGTTTAATTCTATGTCATCAGCCTCAGGGAGTATTGCAACAGTTGCCGCAGAGGTGTGTATTCTTCCGCTTGCTTCTGTTTCTGGTACTCTTTGAACTCTGTGAGTTCCACCTTCATATTTAAGTTTACTATAGACTTTTTTACCGCTGATCATTGCTATTACTTCTTTATAACCACCAAGACCTATTGGGTTAGAACTCATCATTTCTACTTTCCAAGCATTTTTTTCTGCATAACGAGTGTACATCCTAAAAAGGTCTGCGGCGAATATTGCTGCCTCATCCCCTCCAGTACCAGCACGTATTTCTATAATGATGTTTTTGTCGTCGTTAGGGTCTTTTGGTATTAAAAGTATCTTTAATTCTTCTTCTAGTTTTGGTTTTAATTCTTTTAATCTATCTAACTCTTCTTTCGCGAGCTCTCTTAATTCTTCATCAGAACTTTTAAGTAGTTCAGAGTTCTCTTCTATCTCTTTAGAGAGTTTTTTGTACTCAATATATTTTTCTACCATTTCTTCTAGCTGAGCACGTTCTTTGCTGTACTCAACAAATTTTACACGGTCAGATGCTGTAGCTGGATCTGATAGTAGTCGTTCCAACTCATTATATCTTTTTAGTACGCTTTCTAATTTACTAAACACTTAGGTTATTTTTTTGCTGAGCTTGTCTTGGACCTGTTGTATCTCTTGTTGAATTTTTCAACTCTACCAGCACTGTCCATCAGCTTTTGTTTTCCTGTAAAGAATGGATGGCATTTTGAGCATATCTCAAGCTTTATCTCTGGTGCTATTGTGGATCGAGTCTCAAACTCATTACCACAGGCACAGCTAACTTTGGTCTTTTCGTACTTTGGATGTATCTTTTCTTTCATTTCCGTATCTCCTAATTCTAAAAGTCCGGTAATTACTACTATATCCAAGCCTTGTTTTCAAGGGGTTTTTAGCACATTAAAATGACGCATGATATTGGTGTATATTTTGTCTGGTTGATTTTTGGTGGGTTCGTTGGTAAACGTATGAAGGTAATTATAATGATGATGGAGAGGAAGAGTAATGGAACACCTTGATATGTTTGATAAATTAAACAAAAAGAACCAAGAAGCCGAGCTTGCCGGCGGAGCAGACAAGTTAGCTAAACGTAAAGAAAAGGGCCTTATGACAGCACGAGAAAGAATAGAGTTCTTTCTAGATGAGGACACTTTTCAAGAAGTTGATAAATTCGTTGTTCATAGATGTAGCGATTTTGATCTTGATAAGACCCGTATTCCCGGGGATGCCGTAATAACTGGTTATGGAAAGGTTGATGGCAGGCCTGTTTATGTTTTTGCTCAAGATTTTACAGTACTTGGCGGCTCATTAAGCAAAGTTTGCTCAGAAAAAATATGTAAGATAATGGACCTTGCACTTGCACACGGTTGTCCAGTGGTTGGACTTAATGATTCTGGCGGAGCAAGAATTCAAGAAGGAATAGATTCGCTTGCAGGTTATGGAGAAATATTTTGGAGGAATACAAAATCCTCTGGAGTGGTTCCACAGATATCTGCCATCCTTGGACCTTGTGCTGGCGGAGCTGTTTATTCTCCTGCAATAACAGATTTTATATTCATGATGAAAGCCAACAGCTACATGTTTGTTACTGGTCCAGAAGTTATAAAGGCTGTTACTATGGAAGAAGTAACAATGGATGACCTTGGTGGAGCAAGTGCACACACTGCAAAATCTGGAGTCGTTCATTTTGTAGCAGATAACGAAAAACACTGTCTGTTAATGATACGTGAGCTTTTAAGTTTTATACCGTCTAACAACAGGGAGAATCCTCCTTTGTATAAAACAAAAGACCCTGTTGATAGAAAAGTTAAGAAGATAAATGATCTTATCCCTGTGAATCCAAAATTACCTTATGACATTAAAGACCTTATTAACGAAGTCGTTGATGATAATTACTTTTTTGAAGTTCAAAGTAATTATGCCCAGAACATAGTTATAGGTTTTGCAAGAATGGGTGGACGCCCTGTTGGTATAATAGCTAACCAGCCAAACTACCTTGCTGGCTGCATAGATATTTCTGCTTCATTTAAATCATCAAGGTTCGTTAGATTCTGTGATGCATTCAATATTCCATTGGTCAGCTTCGTAGATGTTCCGGGGTTCTTACCTGGTACGGATCAGGAATATTCAGGCATAATAAAACATGGCGCTAAGTTAATGTATGCATATGCAGAGGCTACAGTTCCAAAAATAACTGTTATAACAAGAAAGGCTTACGGTGGTGCATATATTGTTATGTCATCAAAGCACTTGAGGTCTGATTTTAATTTTGCGTATCCAAACGCAGAGATAGCAGTTATGGGTAGCGAAGGTGCTGTTAATATTCTTTACAGGAACGAGATGAAAAAAGCGGCTAACCCAGAAGAAACAAGAAAACAAAAACTTGAAGAATATAACGATAAATTTGCCAACCCATATGTTGCCGCATCTAAGGGTTATATAGACGAGGTTATATACCCAGAGGATACAAGACAAAAAATATGTGCGGCCTTGGATTTTGCTATGAATAAGAGAGAGTTTACTCCACCAAGAAAACACGGCAATATCCCACTATAAAATAACGACGGAGATCTTATATGTTTAAAAGGGTTTTGATAGCTAACAGAGGAGAAGTGGCGAACAGGATAATATCCTCATGCCTTGACCTTGGTATAGAGACAGTGGCTATTTATTCAGAGGATGATAGGTCTTTACACTATCTTAATAGAGCGGATCAAGCATATTGCATTGGTAAGGGGCCTGTGTCATCTAGCTACAAAAACATGGATGCAATTATCGCTGTGGCAAAAATGGCAAATGTTGATTGCATACATCCGGGCTATGGTTTTTTAGCTGATTCATTTGAGTTTGCTAAACTTTGTGCAGATAACAACATAACTTTTATTGGTCCAGACGCAAAACAACTTGAGTTTATCGGCAATAAATCAAAACTAAGAGAACTTGCAAAAAAGAACAACATAAATTTTGTGCCTTGTTCTTCGTCATTAGTTAATAATGTAAAAGACGGTCTTGCTCTTGCAGAGGAGCTTGGATATCCAGTTCTTATAAAACCTGTTTGTGGTACTCACGCAAGAGGGATAAGACGTATAGACAACGAAGCTGGTTTTGAAAAAGCATTTCTTGCAACACAAATAGAATCCAATGTTGTTTTAAATGACAACTCATTAATAATAGAAAAATATATAGAGGGAGCAAAGCACATAGAAGTTCCTGTTCTTAGGGACAAAGGCGGTAGAGTACTTTGTCTTCCAGAACTTGATTGTTCTATACAGCGAAGATATCTAAAGATAATGGCAGAAACTCCAGCCGCTAATATAAATGATGATGTTAGAAAAAAACTAAAAGAGTACTCAATAAAATTAGCAGAGGCTTTGAACTTTGTTGGTCTTGGTACTTTTGAATATCTTGTTAAAGGTCAGAACGTGTATTTACTTGAGATAAATCCAAGGTTAACAGTGGAACATTCTGTTACAGAACTTGTTACTAGTTTTGATGTCGTAAAACAGCAATTCCTTATTTTTGCAGGAGAACCACTTGAACTACACAGCAAAGAGATCAAGTGTAGAGGTACAGCTATACAATGTAGGATATATGCAGAAGATCCAGAAACATTTGAACCAAAGATAGGTACAGTTAACGACGTGTTTTTACCTATGGGACCTAATGTAAGGCATGAATTGATAGCTCATTCAGGATGGAAGATACCGATTCACTATAATCACATGCTCGCCAAAATGTCTGTTTGGGGTGTTGATAGGACCACTGTTATAAACAAAATGACGCATCTGCTAAAGGATTATTTCTACTCTGGTATTATTACGAATATTCCTTTGCAAAGGCAGATCTTTGGCTCAAAACCCATGAAGGATGGATCTTATGATATTGACTTTATGAAGGGTAATTTTGTATTTAATAAACAAGAAGTGCCAGATAACTTTAAAGACGCTATGAAAATGGCAACTGCAATAAGGGTATATAAAAAAGAAGAAGCACAAAGAGGCGAGCTTGAATTACAAAGCAAACCACTTAGTGCATGGACCAAAGAAACTGGTACAGGGAGGCTATGATGATAGTAGAGCTTTCTTTAAATAACGATAAAAAGGAAAGAATACAGATAACAAAGAACGAAGATAAATTCTTTGTTAGTTTTATTGATAGAAAAGACAACAGTCCTGTTGAAGCTAACTTTGAAGAGTGTGGGGAGTTCTATTCTATAATAATAGAGAACAAACCATATCTTGTTAAGTTCGTAGAAGAGGGCAACCTTTATACAGTTACCTCTGGTACTTATACTTCAAAAATTGAAGCAGAGGATCAGGTTCAAAGATTAAGAAGAGAAGTAAGAGAAACATATTCTGTAAAAGTTAATTTTATGGAAACACGTATTCCCGGAAGGATTATGGAAGTAATGGTGGAAAAAGGCCAGATAGTTAAAAAAGGCGACGAGCTTTTTGTGCTTGAGGCCATGAAAATGGAGAACAGAATTTTTGCTCCAAGGGATGGAGTTATAAAGGATGTTATGGTCAAGAAGGGAGACATACTTGCTATAGGTCACAAACTTTTAGTATTCGAAGACGTAAACTAAATATAAGGAGTAATTAAAATGGCAGAACAATTAATGAAAGATAAAGTAAGAGAAATACTTAACCAGATACGCCCAATGTTACAAGCTGATGGCGGAGATGTTGAGCTTGTAGAAGTAACAGATGAAGGCGTTGTAAAAATAAAACTAAGAGGCGCTTGCGCGCACTGCTCTGGTGCTATAATGACGCTAAAGAACGTTGTAGAAGCAAGACTAAGAGCTGCAATACCAGAAGTAAAAAGCGTAGAAAGAGTTCAATAAAAAAAGCCCACTTTTTAAAGTGGGCTTTTTTTTATTATTTAATTCTTGAGTTAGTTATCTAACTTTGTTTGTTGTAAATGAGTTTGTTCCAATTTTTTTGTAGGTTTCTTTTGTATCATTATTTAGATAAATAGCGATACTGCCATCAAAGAAATAAGGATTCAACTCCTCTTTGGTCTCAACAAGCTGCTCTTTTGTATAAGAACAAGTAATAGTTTCGTCTTTGTTGTATCTGCAGCCTTCTATAGTTATTCTAGTATTATTTTTTGTAATCTGTCTTGGTGGGAAGATATTTACAGCTCCATCACCATAGATAAAAACTTCTATTTCAAAGTCAATACCTTCTAAAGAATACTCAACAGTATGGACGTTGTACTTAAGTGATGTGTTGGCCATAACTTGAGGGCTGTAATAAGAATCAAGTGCCTGAGCTGACAAAGTCGCTGATAGGAACAATCCAAATGAAACGATTAACTTTAAAGATTTTGATAACATTTTTTTAATACTCCTTATGAAAAATTTTCAAGAATGATACTATAACTAATATTTTAAAATCAAGGAGAAAATATATCCTATGGTTTAATGCCCCATTTTAAAATTTGTTTAATGTATTCAGAGGCTTGTATCAAGCAGTAATCCCCAGTTTTAACTTTTCCATTATTAGAGATTATTTTGTCTGTATCATAGATAAGCCAAAAATGTTTCAAGACACCGTTGCTTGTTACAAGGAGTACATTCTTGTCGTTTTTGTGTTTATTAGAAATGTCATTCATTAGATCTTTTATTTTTTTGATTAGTTCTTCTTGTGAACCACCCCAGTTGCCTTTTTCTTTTGGCGGCCATGTTACATTATCTTCCCATGCTTGTACAGCGTCTTTGCCATATATTTCTATTGTTTTGTTGGTATCAAGACCTGCCCAAGTGCCATAATCAAGTTCATTTAATCTCTCATCTATTGTTGGGGGTGTTTTTATGCCACATATTTTACTTATTATACTAGCGTATTCTTTTGTTCTTTTTAATGGCCCACAATAGACAACGTCTGGTATTAGCTTATTAACTATTAAATGTTCTGCAAGTTTTTCTGCTTGCTCCTTTCCTGTTATAGTTAAAGATATATCGTTCTTTGAACCACACCAATAAGGTGTTTCATTCTTCTCAAAAGTGTTTCCATGACGAGCCAAGATAATATTCAAACTAATTCACCCTCTTTTTTTATTATCTCTTCAACTATACTTATATCTTCTGGCCTGTCTACCGCCCAATGAGTTCTTCCTTTATAATCTACAGTGACCATTCTTATCTTCATTCCGTTCTCTAATGCCCTCAACTGTTCTAGCTTTTCTATTTCTTCTAACGGTGTTGGTTTTAAACGCACATACTGTTTTAGTGCATTAAGTTTATAACCATATATGCCTATGTGCCTATAAAGTCCTTGAGAGTGCTCTTGCTCATCCCTGTTAAAAGGTATTTTTGCTCTAGAAAAATATAGAGCATCTTTTTTTAAGTCGAATACGACCAGTGTTCCGCCAGTTTTGGAATCTTTTGTTAATCTAACAGCAGGACTTGCTATTTGAACGTTATTGTCTTTTTTTAATTCGTTTATGACTTCTTCTATTATCCATGGCGGAGTAAGAACGGCGTCTCCCTGAAGATTTATTATGATATCTGGCTTTATTTTAAGATTTTCAATAGCTTCCATACATCTAAAAGAACCATTAGGGCATTCTTGGTCTGTCATTACTGCTTTTGCTCCAAAACTTTTTGCATGCTCCAATATTCTTTTATCGTCTGTGGCTATATAAACTTCATCTACGTTTTTTGCTTTCTTTGCTATTTTCCAGACCCTGTTTAAAAGGCTAAAACCACTTATTTGTGCCATCGGTTTTCCGGGAAACCTTGTTGAGCCATATCTTGCAGGTATTATTACAACGCTTTGCATAATAAGACCTTTCTAAATTATATTGACACTTAAGTCATTAAAAAATACCTTTAAAACCATGTTTTTTACAGTTTCAAATCTTAAACCCGGACAACGCCTTGAAACGAGTGGCAAACTCCATGAGCAAGCTTGGCTTAGGCAGGCTTTTGAAGGGATGGATCTTAAATTAAAGGATTTTAACTTTGAACTTGGTGTAGAAAAGAAAGGCGATTTTGTTGAAGTAGAAGGTTCTTTTAACGGGGCTGCAGACATACCTTGCGTAAGGTGTCTTGATCTTTTTGAAGTCCCTTTTAAACAAAGGTTTAGATTATTCCTTTATAGTGAGGATGGCACTTATGCCGGTGATGGTGGAGAACATGAACTTAAGGACACAGATATGGAGTTTGGTTTTTTCCATGGGGACAAGATAGATGTTGCAGAAATATTAAGGGAGCAACTTATACTGGTACTGCCTGACTATCCTGTGTGTAAAGCTGATTGTGGCGGTATTTGCAACTGCGAAAACAAAGAAAATTCAAATAAATCATGTCCTTGCGGACAAAATGACAGAAAAAACCCGTTTGGTGAACTTAAAAACTTGAAGTTAAAGAAATAGCATTGTATTAGCAAATGATATTAGTAAGTAACATGGAGGAATCAGAACGTGCCAGTACCAAAGAAGAAAACATCTAAATCAAAAAGGGATATGAGAAGGTCTCACCACGCCCTTACAAAAACAAGGAGCATAATCTGCTCACAATGCGGAGAAAGAAAACTTCTCCATCAGGCTTGCCCAAGTTGTGGAACCTACAAAGGAAGAAAACTCACCACAGAGAAAGAGGAGGAATAGCCACTTTGAGCACAGCTCTACTTTTTCCGGGACAAGGATCCCAATACATTGGCATGGGTACTAAGTGGATACAAAAGTATCCTTATGCAAAAGAATTATTTGATAGGGCAGATACTGCACTGGGTTTTTCTTTAAGCAAACTTTGTTTTGAAGGACCAGACACGGAACTTGTTAAAACAGAGTTTACTCAACCAGCTATACTTACAACAAGTGTTGCGATGTTTGAGATCTTGAAACGTGAAAAGAACATAAACTTTTCTTATGTTGCAGGACATAGTCTTGGTGAATATTCTGCTTTGGTTTGTGCCGGTGCCTTGAATTTTGAGGACGCAGTAAGAACAGTTAACCTTAGAGGAAGACTTATGCAGAAGGCCGTACCTGTTGGCATGGGTAAAATGGCCGCTGTTGTTAGGGCAGATGAAAATGTTCTTATCTCAGAAATAAAGAAAATAGATCCTAATGCAGAAAAACTTTCTGCTGCAAATTATAATTCTGATGAACAGATAGTTGTTTCTGGAGCTGCAGAAACTATTGATGCACTACTCTTATCTTTAAAGGAATTAAAAATAAAAGCTATTCCTTTGAATGTTAGTGCTCCTTTCCATTCACCGTTGATGACCACAATAGTTCCAGAATTTGAAGCCGCACTGAATAAACTACAAATAAACCAATTAAAGACACAATATGTTGCTAACATAGACGCCAAAATTTATTCAGACAGTTCTGTTATAGTTAAGAACCTAGCAAGACAAATACCCGGTTCTGTAATGTGGAAACAGACAATCGCTACACTTAAAGATGCGGGTGTTACAAAGGCAATAGAGGTTGGTCCGGGTAAAGTGCTTGGCGGTCTTTGTGCTAAAATGCAAAAAAGTTTTGAGTGTTTGTCTTTAGACACACTTGAAGATCTTGGCTCTATATAGCAACTAGGAGGAGAAATGGATCTTGGTTTGAAAGGTAAAACAGCGTTGGTTACAGGAAGCGCAAGAGGGATTGGTGCTTCTATTGCGGCGTCTCTTGCAAAAGAAGGCGTTAATATAATCATTACCGACATAAATGACAACAACGCTGGCAACATAACAGCAGAAATACAAAAGCATGGAGTGAAATGCTGGTTCTATACAATGAACGTTGCTGATTCTAGCTCTGTTAGTGAATGCATCAAGAAGATACAAGAAGCAGGTATTGGAATAGACATATTAGTTAACAACGCTGGTGTAACAAGAGATAATCTTTTAATAAGATTAAAAGAAGAAGATTGGGACATGGTCCTTAATGTTAATTTAAAAGGAGCTTTTAATTGCACAAAAGTAGTTGCCCCAATAATGATGAAGAGCCGTTGGGGAAGGATAATAAACATAACTTCTATAGTCGGTGTTATGGGTAACAAGGGTCAGGCAAACTATTCTGCTTCAAAAGCAGGGATGATAGGTCTTACAAAATCTTGTGCACACGAGCTTGCATCTAGGAACATAACAGTTAATGCGATAGCTCCGGGCTTTATAGTTTCTGATATGACTAATGCTTTAAGCGAAGAAGTACAAAAAGATTTTATGTCTAAAATACCACTAGGTCGTTTTGGTGGAGTAGAAGAAATAGCAAATACCGTTACATTCCTTGCATCAGACAAAGCCGCGTACATGACGGGGCAGGTACTTGGGGTGAACGGCGGTATGTATATGTAGGAAATTTTATATAAGAAAAGAAGGAGGATTAAAAAGATGGCATCATTAGAAGACAGATTAAAAGGTATTATCGTAGATCAGCTAGGTGTTGAGGCTGAAAAGGTTACAGCTAATGCTTCGTTCATAAGCGACCTTGGCGCAGATTCTTTGGACATAGTTGAACTTGTTATGGCTATGGAAGAAGAATTCGACCTAGAGATCCCAGATGAAGACGCTGAAAAGATAAAAACAGTAGGCGATGCTTTGAATTATCTTAATTCAAAGAAAGGTTGATCATTGTAAAAATGTTTTGAATAAGAAGCTTTAGGGCCCAACGCTTTTATGGTGTTGGGCTCGGTTTCTTAAATGGGGCTAGAGAATTGTATTAAAAAACCAAAGGAGACTTTAATATCATGGGTACAAGAAGAGTAGTGATAACAGGTATGGGCGTTGTAACTCCGTATGGTACAGATATGAATAATTTTTGGAACTCACTTGTGGAAGGAAAATCCGCAATATCAAATATAAGTAAATTCAATACAGAACAGTATGCAGTAAAAATAGCCGGAGAGGTAAAAAATCTCCCAATTGAACAATATATAGACGCAAAAGAAATGAAAAGAATGGACGCTTTTATCCACTACGGAATAATTGCAGCAGAACTTGCATTAAAGGATGCTGGGATTACATTCACAGACCAAATGAAAGAAAGGACTGGAGTATTTGCAGCGAGTGGTATTGGTGGACTTATAACGATACAAGAGAATAATCAAAAACTTTTGGAAAAAGGTCCGGGCAGGATCTCCCCTATGTTCATACCGATGGTGTTATCGAACATGTTACCCGGCCATATATCTATGAGACACAAATTCACAGGTCCTAATATCAGTATCGTTTCTGCATGTGCTAGTGGTGCTCATTGTATTGGACATGCATTCCTTACTATACAAGAGAACAAAGCAGACTTTATGATAGCGGGAGCCGCAGAGGCCGCAGTATGTGAACTTGGTATTGGTGGTTTTGCGGCAATGAGAGCTTTGTCTTCTAGGAACGACGAACCACAAAAAGCAAGTCGTCCTTGGGATAAAGACAGGGATGGTTTTGTAATGAGCGAAGGTGGTGCTTTTGTTGTTCTTGAAGAATATGAACATGCAAAAAAGAGAGGCGCACACATATATGCAGAGGTTGTTGGCTATGGCTTAACAGCTGATGCAAATCACATAACACAACCAGCAGAAGATGGTAATGGTGCGAGACGCTGTATGGAACTTTCAGTTAAGGAAGCTGGCATTAGCCCAGATAAAATAGATTATATAAATGCACACGGTACATCTACACCATTAGGTGACATAGCAGAATGTAACGCCGTAAAGGGTGCTTTTGGAAAGTCATTAGATAAACTTAATGTTTCTTCTACAAAATCAATGACAGGACACATGCTTGGTGCGGCAGGTAGTATAGAGGTTGTAATAACAGCACTTGCAATGAAGCACGGTGTTGTCCCTCCAACAATAAATCTTGATAACCTAGATCCTGCATGTACTGGTGTTAATCTTACGCCTAATACCGCTGTTAAAAAGAACATAGAGTATGCTTTAAGTAACTCGTTTGGTTTTGGCGGAACGAACTGTTCTGTGGTGTTAAAGAAAATATGAAGATAGTAGTAGCGTCAGATCACGCAGGGTATGATCTAAAAACACAGATACTTGAACATCTTAAAACAAGAGGTCTTACAGACGTAAAAGATCTTGGTCCAGATAACAAAAACAATTCTGTTGATTATCCAGACTACGCCAAAAAAGTTTGTGAAGAAGTTGTTTCTGACGAAGATTGTCTTGGTATACTTGTTTGTGGAACAGGAATAGGCATGAGTATTACTGCTAACAAAATAAAAGGAATAAGGGCTGCACACGCAAGTGATCCTTATTCATCCAAAATGGCAAGACGTCATAACGACGCTAATGTTCTTTGTCTTGGTAGCAGGGTGTTGGGTGCAGGGCTTGCATTTGAAATAATAGATTCATGGTTGGATGCTGAATATGAAGAAGGAAGACATCAAACTAGGTTAGACAAAATAGAAGCACTGGAGGTTAAGTGATATGTGCATGGACCTTTTTGAATACGTAAGGAATACGGATGAAGAAATATATAAGGTAATGATCGACGAGTTAGACAGACAAGAATTTGGTCTAGAACTTATAGCCTCTGAGAATTATGTTACACCAGCGGTAATGCAGGCAATGGGATCTATACTTACCAATAAATATGCAGAAGGTTATCCTGCAAAAAGATATTATGGTGGATGTAAGAACGTAGACGTTGCAGAGAATCTTGCAATAGATAGAGCAAAAAAACTTTTTAATGCGGATTATGCCAACGTACAGCCACATAGTGGTTCTCAGGCGAACATGGCTGTTTACATGGCAACTCTTCAGCCCGGCGATGCTGTTCTTGGTATGAACCTTAGTCATGGTGGACATCTTACTCACGGAAGCCCAGTGAACTTTTCTGGGTTCCTCTATAAAGTATATCCTTATGGAGTTAAGCAAGACGACCAAACAATAGATTTTGATATGGTGAGGGACCTTGCCATAGAACATAAACCAAAATTGATCATAGCTGGTGCAAGTGCGTATCCAAGAATAATAGATTTTAAAAAATTCAGGGCAATAGCAGATGAAGTTGGTGCAAAGGTCGTGGTTGATATGGCACACATAGCTGGGCTTGTTGCGACAGGACTGCATCCAAACCCAGTAATAGACGCTGAATTTGTTACAAGTACTACACACAAAACATTACGTGGACCAAGAGGCGGTTTAATACTTGCTAAAGAAGAATATGGTAAAGCTATAAACAGCAAAATATTCCCCGGTATACAAGGCGGTCCATTAATGCATGTAATAGCGGCAAAAGCAGTTGCTTTTAAAGAAGCTATGAGTCCACAGTTCAAAACATATCAGGAACAAGTGGTTAAGAATGCAAAAGCTTTGGCGAAGGCTTTAATGGATGAAGGTATAAAACTTGTTAGTGGCGGTACAGATAATCACCTTATGTTGATAGATCTTAGCGGCACAGAAATAACAGGAAAAGAGGCAGAGGCAGCTCTTGGAATGGCAGAGATAACAGTTAACAAGAACACAGTCCCATTCGAAACGCGTTCTCCTTTCATCACAAGTGGTGTAAGAGTAGGAACCCCTGCTGTAACTACAAGAGGCATGAAAGAAAAAGAAATGCAATTAATAGGTAAAATGATAGCTAACGTAATACATAACGTTAATGATCAAACAGTAATATCTAATACAAAAAAACAAGTGGTAGAGCTTTGTAAGGCGTTCCCTCTTTATAAAGGAGTTATTTTTTGAAAAGAAGGGACAGCAGAGAACTTGCATTAAAACTACTTTATTCTGTTGAATTAAGTGATTTAGACCAAATAGACGCAACAGAAAGATATGCTAGTTTTCAAAAAGGTCTTGATCCAGAAGTCTATGAGTATGCAGTTAAACTACTTAATTGGACGTTAGCCTCATATAAAGAAATACAACAACAGTTAAAACCGCTTATTAAGAACTGGTCAATGGAAAGACTTGGTAAAATAGACAAGGCTTTAATCTATATGGCTTGTGCAGAAATAGGCTGGGGCAAACAACCAGCGGCCGTTGTAATAAATGAAGTACTTGAGCTTGCCAAAAAATATGGTGATAAGGATTCAGCAGGTTTTATTAATGGTGTTGTGGACGCTTGGGTAAAAATGAGGTAAAAAGTAGTTATGGGTTCTAGTATAAAAAGAGAAGTCTTTGTTGTTGATGAAGGGTTCCAACTAAAATATTCCATATTACTTGCTGTTACAGGACTACTAGTTAGTTTTTTAGTGGGATACGTTTTTTATAGTTATGTTAATGCTCATGATAATGCCCTTTTAGTTGCTGGTCTTAACCAAAGTAAAGAGGCTGTATTATTCTTAGAGCGTCAAAGAAAACTTTTAATGATAAAGATAGCTGCAGTTGGCGTTACAATAACGTTTTTTATGTTCTTGGTCGGTCTTGTTTTTTCTAGTCGTGTTTCTGGAGCAGTTTTCTCTATAAGAAGGAGCATAGACAGCATTCATACCTCTGGTGATCTATCTGTAAGGTTCAGGGTCAGAAAAAAAGACGAGCTAAAAGAATTGGTTGGTGACCTTAATAAACTAATGAATAAGTTGGATGCAAAGTATGGTGAAGGCTCAGTTTCAAAAAAAGATAACGATTAATGTTCTCTTGATAGCTCTTATACTATCATTTGTAGCTATATTTGTATTTGATCGTCCAACAGAAGAGCTTACTTTTTCTCCTATAGAAAGTTCTTTGGATATAAAGGACCTTGATATTAGTCTTAAAGCACTCCAAGAATATAATGCACCAAAAGGAAAGTTTTTTTACGAGTTATCTGAACTTTTAAAAGGAAGATATGATTCTCCAATTTACTCTATTCATAAATATAACATGGAATCAAAGATGTTCCTTTTGTTAATGCCTTTTATCTTTATTATATTAGCTCTTGCAATATATAGGACCAATCCAAAAACATTTATTGTAGTAGTTATAGTTTATTCTATATTTTCTATGATACCTTTATTTATGTTGTGAGAATATGACCGATCATATACCTGTTCTAAAAAAAGAATGCATAGAAAATCTTAATATAAAAAATGGTGGGGTTTATGTAGATTGTACTGCTGGCCGCGGGGGGCATTTACAAGCTATTTTAGATGCTGGACGTGAGCTTTTTGTAATAGGGATAGACAAAGACCCTCTTAATGCAAAATATCTTGAAGAACTTTTTGACGGTTATTCAAATAATAGATCTACAGTTAAAATAGTTAATTCTGATTATAAAAGTCTTCCAGATATTTTGGGTTTTTATGATATCAAGTCTTGCGACGGCATTTTAATGGATCTTGGTTTTTCTAGTGTACATGTTGATGATGCTAATAGAGGTTTTAGTTTCTTAAGAAATGGTCCTCTTGATATGAGGTATGATCCCAAGCAAGATCTTACTGCAGAGGATGTTATTAACGATCTTGATGTTAAAGAGTTGGCACGAATAATAAATGAATATGGCGAAGAAAGGAATTATAAAAGAATAGCCTATGCGATAGACAAAAAAAGAATTGAAATGAGGATACGAACCACAAAAGAACTTTGTGATGTTATATATTCTGTGCTTGGGCAAAAAAGACATGGAATGGATACAGATCCTGCAACAAAGACCTTTCAGGCATTAAGGATATATGTTAACAGTGAGCTTGATTCACTTAAAGAAGGACTTGATCACGCAATTAAACTTTTAAGACCAAATGGAAGACTTTGTGTTATAAGTTTTCATAGTTTAGAGGATAGGATCGTCAAAAAAGTGATAAAACAGGGACTTAATCCTTGCGTTTGTCCTAAAGGACTTGCACAATGTCTTTGTGGTAGAACTCCATATCTTAGGTCTGTAGTTAAGAACTTTGTGGTCCCGAGTGAAGAAGAAACAAGGTCGAACCCAAGGGCAAGAAGCGCAAAGCTTAGAGTTGCAGAAAAACTATAAGGGGATTCTAAATTGAAAAAACAAAAATACTATTTTTGGGGTTTGGTATTTTCTAGTTTGTTAATATATCTTTGGATCACTCTTGTAGTTATTACGTCTAGCTATAGTCATCAAGAAGTAGTGAATAATAAAAAAGAACTTATGCAGGATAACAGAAGGCTTAGTATAGAATATGCCAACCTAACCTCGCCAGCAAAAGTAGAGGAATATGCAAAACAGAATTTTGGGCTTGATCAACCAGCAGAAAAACAATTTAGATATATAAAGAGGTAATATGGAATTAAGCAGGAAAAGAATCTTGTTCGTATTCTCTATTCTTCTGCTAAGTTTTATAATATTTCTTTTTACAGCGATAAAATTACAGATCTTTCCAGACCAAAGGATAGTTGATCAGGCAAAAAAACAATATACAAGAAAAATAGAACTTGCTCCAAAAAGGGGTAATATACTAGACAGAAATGGTAATCCTTTGGCCGTTAGTGTAGATCTTGATTCTATTTTTGTTGATCCTTCTTTAATTCCTGTAGCAGAAAGGCCAGATCTTTCTAAAAAACTTAGTCAAGCACTTGGCCTTGAACAAGATGTTGTTCTTAAGAAAATGAATGAGCAGAAACGCTTTGTTTGGATAAAAAGGTTTCTTAGCTTTGATGAATCGGCAAATATAAAAGAATTAGTTAAACACGAGGGCATAGATGTAATTAAAGAACCTAAAAGAGTTTATCCAAATGGGTATCTTGCTTCTCACGTGATAGGTTTTGTTAATAGGGATGCAGAAGGAAAAGATGGTGTTGAACGTTATTACGATGATTTTATAAAGAGCCAGAACGTTAGTGAAAAATACGAGAGAGATAGAAAGGGAAGAGTTATATATGTTGGTTCTAATGCGTTTATTTCTACCGACAATGGTCGAACAGTATATCTTACTATAGATAGCAATATCCAATATCAAGTTGAAAGAGAACTAAAGAGAGTTGTAGAAGAAAAAGATGCTACAAGTGGAACTGTGATAGTTATGGACCCTCATAATGGAGATATTCTTGCTTTAGCTAATTATCCTACCTATGACCCTAATGATCTTAGCAAGACTAATAATTTTGATATGAGGAACAGGGCTGTTACAGACGTATTTGAGCCTGGTTCTATTTTTAAAATAGTTACAGTTGGTATAGCTCTTATAAATAAGGTTATGAGCCTTAAAGATACACTTTGGGGGGAGAATGGTAAATTTGTCGTCGTATCTGGCAAGAAACCAATAATTATAAAAGAATCAAAGAACCATGATTATGGTTTTATGGATCTAAAAAAACTCATATCTGTGTCGAGCAATATAGGATCTGCTAAATTATCCTTGATGATAGGCAAAGACAAGTTCGAGCAAGGAATAAACAAATTTGGTTTTGGCAAGAGAACAGAAATAGATCTGCCGGGTGAAGTGATTGGTCTGTACCCAAAGAGAGTTGGTAAGGTTGAATTAGCAAACATGGGATTTGGTCAGGGTATATCTGTTACACCTATGCAGATGGTAAAATCTTATGCAGTAATAGCTAATGGTGGCTATGACGTTATTCCACATGTTGTTGATAATATAAAAGATGAAAAAGGGAAAACCATCTACGAATATGATTATGAAAAAGAAGATAAAGTTGTTCCAACAGATATAACAAAAGAATTAACCTCTATGTTAAGGTCTGTCGTAGAGGAGGGTACTGGAACAAGTACCAATATACAGGGTTTTGAGATAGTTGGTAAAACTGGTACGGCACAAAAACATATACCTGGTCAAAGTGGCTATTCTAAAGATAAATACGCCAGTTCATTTGCAGGTTTTTTCCCGGAATCTGATCCAAAGTATGCGATGTTGGTCATAATTGATGAGCCTAAGAAAGGTTCATATTATGGAGGCTCAGTTGCGGGACCTTTATTTAGGAAGATAGCCAACATAATCGTACAAGGAACAGATACAAAAATACCTCTTAATGATAAAAAAGAAGAAAAGAAAAAACATTTTGAAGAAGAATATAAGGAACAAACATATCGTGAAAAAGATGTTGTAGTCGAAAAAGGGACTGTGCCAGACCTTAAAGGCAGATCCCTTAGAGATGCTTTGAGGATGATCTCTGCTGATTTTAAAGAAGTTAAGGTAAATGGTAATGGAAGGGTAGTAAGACAAGAACCTCAGTCTGGGCCAAAACCAGAGGGGCAAGACACCATAACCCTTTGGTTAGAATAAAAAAGCTAAAATAAGAGTAGAATCTTTTAATTAAAATTTATAGAATCAGGGACATGTTCAAAGTTAAAGAACTAATAGAATTATTTGGCAAAGAAAAAGTATTCTGTACTAGTGATGATGTTCTAATACAAAGTGTTGAACATGACACCCGCCGTATAAAACCAAACAGTCTGTATGTTGCAATAAGAGGGACAAATTTTGACGGTCATGACTTTGTTAAAGACGCTGTTGCAAAAGGTGCGGTTGCCTGTATAGTAGAAAAAAAGATAACAGATGTAAATATTACTCAAATAGTTGTAGAAGACAGTATTAAGGCTTATGGCAAACTTGCATCATATTGGAGAGATAAACTTAATTATCCAATAATAGGTGTTACAGGCTCTAATGGCAAAACAACTACAAAAGATATTCTATATAGTGTTTTTTCTACAAAAAAGAGGACTGTAAGAACAGATGGTAATTTTAATAATCTAATAGGGGTTCCATATACCTTGCTGAGTTTTCCTTTGGATGCAGAAGTAGGTATAGTAGAAATGGGGATGAATGCGGATGGAGAAATAAAAGAGCTTTCTTATATAGCAAAACCTAATGTCGCTATTATTACGAATATAGGAAGAGCTCATATCGGTCTTTTAGGTTCCATACAAAAAATATTCAGTGCAAAAATGGAGTTAATGGATTTTGTTCTAAAGAATAATGGATCTATATGTGTTAACCTTTCAGACAAGTTGTTGTTTAAGTGGTTTACGTCGAATCCACCAAGGACCAACTTTATAACTTATGCAGTTAATGATGAAAAATTGAATGCAAAAATTCTTGCCAGATCTCTTGGTTTTAAAGATGGTGCTGAGCATTTTTCTATAACGATGAATGACGGTTCTGTGTTTAATGCTCAAATACCATTGATGGGTGAACACAATGTGATCAATGCCTGTTCTGCAGTATCTGCTGGGCTTTTACTTGGTCTTGATATTAAAGATTGTATACGCGGGGTCATGGACGTTAAAGCTTCAAAATTAAGATCTACCATAATAGAAAAACAAGGCGTTATATATTTTGTCGACTGTTATAATGCTAATCCCGACTCAATGAAGGCTTCAATAATTTCTGTGTCTGAATATAAAAACTCAGGCAGAAAAATAGCTGTATTAGGGGATATGTTAGAACTTGAATCATTATCATCAGAACTTCATAGAGAGATAGGGGAATTTGTTGCTGACAAGAAATTTGATGCGTTATTCATTTATGGTAATTATTCAAATGATTATATGAATGGATATCTTTCATCTGGCGGTAACAAGAGCACTGTGTTCACTTATGCTGTAGCAGAGATCGATAAGATGAAAAAAGACATTAATTCTTATTTAAAAACAGGAGATATCGTCGTTGTTAAAGGCTCAAGAGGGATGAAGTTAGAATCAATATTACAAGATTAGGGGGAAATCATGCTTTACCATCTTCTTTACAGTTTTTCTGATTACTCAAGTTTTTTTAATGTGTTCCGTTACATAACTTTTAGGGTCTTGCTGGCTGGGATAACTTCTTTTAGTATTTGTTTATTACTTGGTCCTTGGTTCATAAGGAAAATGACAAAGTCACAAATAAAACAATTCGTCCGCGACGATGGCCCACAAACACATCTTAAGAAAGCTGGCACTCCAACTATGGGTGGGGGCTTAATAATAGTGTCCATCGCAATATCGACCCTCTTATGGGCAGACCTTACTAATGCTTTTATATGGATGTTGTTATTCATAATGTGTTTTTTTGGTCTTATAGGCTGGCTTGATGATTGGTTTAAAATAAGTAAAAAGAATTCAAAAGGTATAAGTGGTAAAACAAAACTAATACTTCAGTTCTCTGGTGCGGCAGTTTTTGTTTTATTCATGGTAATGTTCTCAAATATTGATTTCACGATAAGGTTCCCTTTATTTAAAAGGCTTACTATAGACCTATGGTACTTCTTTTTGCCTTTTGCCATGTTGGTACTGGTAGGCTCCTCTAATGCCGTTAACCTTACAGATGGGTTGGATGGGCTTGCAATAGGCCCAGTAATAATAAGCACTTTTGCTTTTTTAATACTTTCTTACTGTGCTGGAAACTATAAGATAGCGGAATATTTACAGATTCCATATATTAAGGGGGCTGGAGAAATGGCCATTCTTTGTGGGGCCATGCTGATGGCTGGTTTAGGGTTTTTATGGTTCAACACCTATCCAGCACAGGTTTTCATGGGAGATGTCGGGGCTCTTTCCTTGGGTGGAACCTTGGGTGCAATAGCAGTTTTTACCAAAAACGAGATTTTGCTAGTTGTAATTGGTGGTGTGTTTGTGTTAGAAGCAGTTTCTGTCATGATGCAGGTTGTATCTTTCCAGACAACCGGCAAGAGAGTTTTCAGAATGGCGCCGCTTCATCACCACTATGAATTAAAAGGGTGGGCTGAGCCAAAAGTTATAGTGCGATTCTGGATAATTTCTATAGTTCTTGCCATTGCTGGACTTGCAACCCTCAAGCTTCGTTAATTCCAAGGAGGTGCGTTGCATCTATGAAACTCAAAGGCAAAGAAATCGTTGTTGCTGGTTTGGATAGGTCTGGTATTGGCGCTGTAAAATACGCCGTATCTAAGGGTGCTAATGTTACTGTCGTCGATCTTAGGAATAGGTTAGAGTTACAAAAAGCATTATCTTTACTAAAAGATTATGAATTTAAGACGGAGTTTGGACGTTATAATCCAAAAACCTTCTCTAGTGCAGACTTAATACTTTATTCCATGAAAACTAAACACGATGATAGAGCTCTTTCTCAAGCAAGAAGTGAAAGGATTCCTGTAAAAACAGAATATGAATTTACTTCTGAATTGATAGAGAACCCAATAGTTTGTGTTACAGGTACTAATGGTAAGTCAACGACTGCTATATTGATAGCAGAACAATTAAGACACTCTGGAAAGAAAGCATATATAACTGGTCACCTTGGTAAATCTATTTATGAGTACTTAATGGACGAGAAAGCCTATGACCTTTTAATATTAGAACTTGATGCAGATCATTTTAAATATGCTGGTGGGTTTGATTTTGATACGGTAGTTTTAACCAATATAACAGATGAAAAATTGGTGGAAAGAGCAGACTCGTGGCAAACTTTTGCAGACCATGTAAAACTATATACAGACTTTATAAATTCAGCGGCAAAAGATAAATGGCTTATCTACTCAAGAGATTGTGACAACACTTTTTCTGTAGTTAGTTCTACTAGGTCAAAATCTGTTCCATTCTCTTTAAGTTTTGACGAGAGTGATGTTGATAATTACAAACATGGTGCTATCTATATAAAGAAGAACAAGATGTTGGTTAAACGACCAAAGGATGTTCTGGAATACGATGTAGAGAGCATGAAACTTAGAGGTTCTTTTAACAAAGAGAACATGATGGCGGCAAGTTTTGTTGCCAAGCATTTTGGTGCTCAAGATTCTGCTGTTGAATACGTGATAAACAACTTTGCTGGTGTTGAACACAGATTAGAGTTCGTACAAAAAAAGAACAGCGTATATTTTTATAATGATGCAAGGGTAAGTACTGTAAAAGGGCTTGTAAGATCTTTATCCAGTTTTACAAAACCACTTATACTTATAGCTGGTGGTAAAGACAGGGGAGAGAATTACGAAGAACTTATTCCATGCATACAAAAACATGTTAAGACACTTATCCTTATAGGCGAGTCAAAAGAAAGGATGAACAGGACCATTGGTGATTATACAGAAACCTTTGTGGTTGGAACTTTTGAGGAAGCTGTAGTTCTTGCTTACCAGAAATCCAAATGCAATGATATAATACTGTATTCGCCGGGCTGTTGTCCTATGGACGTTACTTCTAAAATAGAGGAGCGCGGCAAGCTATATAAGGAGATAATAAATACTTTCTAAAGTGGATTTTTCGTTAGAAAACCAAGAACAAGGAACACCGGTAAGAGGGAGGATAGATTACGTCTTCTTTTGGTGCGTTATAATTTTATCTGTTTTTGGTTTTTTTATGGATTTTAGTGCAAGCTTTGTTTCTGCAAGAGAAGCACATCATGATAGTTACTTTTTTATAAAGAAGCATTTGATTTTTGGTTTTATGGGTCTTGGGGCGATGATGCTCTTGGGCAACTTGGATTATAAAAAATTACAGAAATGGGTTTTCCCAATATTCGTAATTACTTTTGTTCTTTTAATATTAACACTTATTCCCGGTGTAGGGAAATCGTCTCATGGTGCTAGACGCTGGATTGCGTTAGGCCCAATAAGTTTTCAGACATCTGAATTTGCAAAATATGCAATAATACTTTTTCTCTCTAATTATTATTATAAATATATGGAGCACAGGGATTCTCTAAAAAAATTCATAATAACACCACTGATCTTTATTGTTCCAATGTTAGGGCTTGTAATATTACAGCCTAATTTAAGTACGACGATGTTATTGGGCTTTGTTGCTTTCAGTATAATATTTGCGGCTGGAGCAAAAACAAAACATATAGTTCTTTTTGTAGTGATTGGTCTTGCCGCTGTAGTTGCAGTTGTTGCGTACAAACAAATGGTTAGCCCCGGCAACTATTGGATGGACAGGATACAATCTTTTATGGACCCTTGGAAAGATCCAAAGGGTAAAGGGATGCAGATAATACAGTCGTTCATGGCTTTTAATTCTGGCGGTTTTTGGGGAGCAGGCATAGGTAAAGGAATGCAAAAACTTTTATATCTACCAGAAGCTCATAATGATTTTATATTCGCTGTCATAGCAGAAGAACTTGGCTTTTTTGGTGTACTTGCAACACTTAGCTGTTTTTTTATTCTTATATATAGAGGTATAAGAATAGCCTTAAAGGCAAAAGATCTTTTTGCAAGACTCTTAGTGTTTGGGATAATGTTTATGATATCTGTACAAGTGCTTTTTAATGTTGGGGTCGTTCTGGGGCTTCTACCTGTTACAGGATTAGCTCTTCCTTTTGTTAGTTATGGTGGTACAGCGTTAATCTCTTTCATGGGATTCATGGGAATAGTACTTAACGTATCTAGGAGTATTGAAAAATGAGAGTGCTGGTAAGTGGTGGTGGTACAGCTGGGCATGTTAATGCTGGAATAGCAATAATGGACGAGTTTAAAAAACAAGATCCCAACATTGAGCTATTATTCATTGGTACTAAAAGAGGGATAGAGAAAGATTTAATACCAAAGGCAGGATATAAAATATCTTATATAAATTCTAGAGGGCTTAATAGAGAGAGTTTGCCGATATTATTGTATTCAATTCTATTGATACCATTTTCTATCTGCCAGAGTATTATTCATATATTTAAATTTAAACCAGATGCTGTTCTTGGTGTTGGTGGTTTTGTCTCTGGTCCTGTGCTCTTGTCATCTGCTTTACTTGGTAGGTCGGTTTTTTTATTAGAACAAAATGCAATAATGGGTTTAACTAATAAAAGTCTTTCAAAGTTTGCAAAGGTAATATTCTCTGCATTTCCACTAAAGGCTGGGCAAGATATATTAAAAAAAGTAGTAATATGTGGGAATCCTGTTAGGGGTAGTATAAGGGCTGTTACTCACAAGAATAATACTAATAAACTTGTAATATTTATTTTTGGAGGATCTCAGGGTGCAAGGGCTATAAATAATTGCATCATTGGTTCTATACAAAAACTTAATTCATTAAAGGATATAAAAATATATCACCAAACCGGAAAACTCGATCTTGAAAAGGTTAAACTTGCATATAAAGACGCTACTTTCGAACATGAAGTTTTTGACTATACATATGAAATACACAAAATATACGAAGAAGCAGATCTTGTTGTGTCAAGGTCTGGTGCAGGAACTGTTTTTGAACTTATGAATGCAGGATTGCCTTCTATCCTTGTTCCACTACCAACAGCCGCAGACAACCATCAATATTATAATGCAAGATATCTTGCAGATAAAAAATCAGCGATAGTGATAGAACAAAAACATCTTAATCCAGATACACTTGTAGAGAACATACAAACTTTAATGTTAAATAGGTCTTTGTTGGACGAGATGAGAAAAAATATAAACACAGTAGAACTTAAAGGTAAAGTAGCACAGCAAGAGATAGTTAAACTTATAATGGAAAGAGTTTAAGATGATCTTTATAGAGAATAAAGATATTGGTTCAAGCATAGGTTACAAAACCAAGGGTGTTGTAAAACTTTATAAAGAAACTAATAATAAAAATGAACTTGTAGAGATACTTAAATATCTAAACAACAAAAATATAAGAACAATAGGTCTTGGCGGTGGTAGTAACCTTTTAGTAAAAGGTTCTTTCGACGGTGCTTTTATACACTACTCTAACGATGAAATAGAGGTAGTTAAAGAAGACAACCAAAATGTAGTAATAAAATGTGGTTCTGGTTTAAGTAAAGAGCGTCTTGTAGACTATTGTTGTGAGCACGGATATTCTGGTCTGGAATTTTGGGCAGGTATTCCAGGGTTAGTTGGCGGCGGGGTGGCAATGAACTGTGGTGCTTATAATGCAGAGACTAAAGACGTAGTTTATAAAGTAGAACTTTGTTCTCCGTCCGGCATAAGTACTATTGAAGCAAAGAACATGAGCTGGGCTTATAGGAGTTCTGGAATAAAAGAGGGGCTTCTTATAAGCTCTGTATACTTTAATTTAGAAAAAAAAGACGTAAACCTTGTTAGCAAGACCTCTAAAGAATATATTTTAGATAGAAAGAAAAAACATCCACTAGAGTATCCTTCTTGTGGCTCTGTTTTTAAAAATCCAAATAACTGTTCAAAGGGTTCATGGGAATTAATAAAAGACGCTGGTCTTTGTGGTCATAGAATAGGCGGAGCAATGATAAGTGACAAACATTCAAACTTTATCATTAACGTTGGCAATGCAAGTCATGAAGATATTCTTAAGCTTATTTGTAAGGTTAAAACAACTGTAAAAGAAAAATTTGGTATAGAACTTAAAGAAGAAATTAGGATCTATTAAAAGTCCTTATAGCCATTATCAATGCATTAATTATCATTAAAGAGCCTATTCCTATTTGAACATGAAGATCACTTATGTTAACAAAAACAAAATGAGCTGTTAACGTGCCTGCTAAGGCGAAAGGCAACATTATTATGAAAGCTGTATAATCTATTAGTTTATTTTTTATGTTAATTATTGTTGTTGTTAAGGCCAAAAAGAAAATAAAAGGCATTGTCATTGCTACTGCTGTTTTAGACGATATTTGGAATATATATATTAATATCGGTGCAAGTATGGCACCGCCACCAATGCCCAGCATGCTTGACACTAATGCTATGGGCAGCCCCATTATCCAGTAAGCATTTTGAGGTATGTACTCTGGATATAGGAATTCAACTTCATTATATAAAGAACTAAACAGCATCAGTAAACCGACTATCAAAAAGTAAAAGGTTATAAGCCATGTTATTGTGCTGTTCTTAGATCTTAATAAGATTATTGCACCAAGTAGTGCCCCAATTATCCCCATTGTAAATAACATTATGTTGGCCATGTTCATGTCTAAAGCTGTGTTAATTTGAGTGTGTTGATATGAGCCAGATAATGAAATGAACATTATTAGCATCATAGACGTTGCAGCGGTTTTCTTTGTTTTAACACCAGTATATATTAATGCAGGGATAAGTATTATCCCTCCGCCTAAGCCAAAATTTACGCCGGTAAAACCAGCAATGAATGCCAATAATGCCTGAACTAGTTTTTTAAACATTATGTTAAAAGCTTATATTGAAGTGTTAGATTTGTGAATTGCTAATTTCAACAATGATAGGGCAAAGTATCATTAAATATGTTGCAGGGAATATACAAAACAACATTGGCACCAGCGCCTTAGCACTAACAGTTTGCTGGAACATAAGGGCCTTGTTCTCTAGTTTTTCCATCATGTCTTTTGCTTTAAAAGAAAGGTCTTCTGCTATTTTGGCCCCCATGCTGTGACTCCTTTTTAACATTGTAAAAAGGTCTTGGTTAGGTTTGGACTTGCTCGTTTCAAGTTTTTCTATGAATTCACTGGTTGAATCACTGAGTAATGCAATATCCAAGAGCTCTTTGTTAACTATATTAAAATCTTTTAGCTCTTTTATTGCTTGTAATACGGGTAAGCCATTCTTTATTGAAAAACAGATATATTCAAACATCATGCAAGTATTGAGGTCTTCTTGTGTGTTAAACCTTGTTACTCTTATAAAGAAATAAATACCCAGCACATGAAGTAATACTGCAAAAAAGATTATACCTATCCCTATTTTTGAATGTGGTATTTGGGACATTAGGTCTGGATATAAAATTCCCATAATAACGAACAACATGTATGGCAAGATAGTCCCTGCCAACACTTGTATCTTGTTTTGCATTAATTGTGCTCTTATTCTGTTCTTTATAAGGGATCTTATATAGATGCTGTTATGAAGTTTTCTGATATTATCACAAACTGCTCCTCCGTTTTTATAGTAAGTTAAGAGTATGTTCCACATCAGCTTAAGGAACAAGTTATCACTTCTTTTAAGACAACTTTGTATTGCTCCAGTAGTGCCAGAAGATCTTTGAAGGATCAGAAAAAAATTAACTTCATTACTTAAGGGAGCTCGTATTTTTTTTACTACAGTATTCATGGTTTCTATTATGCTATATCCTGCGCTAAGATCGCAGGCCATGTTGTCTAATAAAACGAGTAACTCTTTTTCTATTATAGAACCTCTTGTCTTTGTTAATATCTTTAAGCAAAAACCAGGGAATAATCTGTATATATAAGAATATGTTTTTGGTATTTTCCACAGTATTTTTCTTTCTAAAGAGTTTATGCGTTTTACGTTTCTGCTCATCTTTTTATAATAAATCACAAGTGAACATATAAATATAAAGACCAACAAAAAAACCAAAATGGATATTAGATATATCATCTGTTTGAGTGTCCCTCGTAAATGAGTGGCCTTGTATAAGAAAAACTTTCTAGGATCATTTCTTCTTTAATAATTTCTTGTTGTTCTAAACAAGCAATACTTTTTGCGAGTGCTATTGCTTTTTTGACAGACCTAATACTTATATTGTGTTTAGAAAGATTAAGGTCCATGGCTCTTTTTGCTGGGTCTGACATTTTTATCTTTATTGAACGGGAATAAAGTTCGTTCTTGAATTTTATGGCATTAAGAACTTCAAGTTTAAGTTCTTTAGACGTTTTTCCAGAACTTGTGGAGAGTTTATCAACAGATACCTTTGGAGCGCTCATTACAAGTTTTATATCAAAGCGATCCATTAACGGACCATTAAGACGACGTTTAAACCTTTGAAGACTTTGCATAGAACAATTACACGATGAATCTTGTTTTAGTATATTCCCGCAGTTGCATGGATTAGAAGCGGCTATGAGTAAAAAATCTGCAGGCAAGGTATGAAAATAAGAGGCCCTAGAAATATTTATATAACCTTTTTCTAAAGGTTCCCTTAATGCGTTAAGTACATTGTGTTTAAATTCACTCAGCTCGTCTAAAAAAAGAACTCCTTTGTGTGCAAGAGATATTTCTCCTATCCTTGCTCCACCAATTAAGGCAGAATCTGTAGAACTGTGATGAGGACTTCTAAAAGGTGGATCGTTTATTATTTGAGAGTACTCTTTTAAAAGACCAGAGATAGAATAAATACTATTTACCTCTAATTTTTGGTTTTCTGTTAGTTCTGGCATTATACCAGGCATTCTTTCTCCTATCATGGTCTTTCCGCAACCGGGGCTCCCTATTAGCAACATATGGTGTTTTCCTATAACAGAAAGTTGCGCGCATCTAACTGCAATTGGCTGAGCTATTACGTCAGAAAAATCAGGGGTGAATGTTTTTTCTAGATCTATGCTTGGGCGGTTGTTTTCTTTGTGTAGTTCGAATTCATTATTCGCTATTTTTATAATGTCTTTTATGTGTTTTATAGGAATACTTTTTTCTTTAAAAAAACAGGCCTCATTTGCATTTGAATATGGAATGATTATTTTATCAAAATTCTTGTGAGCAGAATTTAGTACAGCAAGAACTCCTCTTGCAGAAAGAATTTCTCCTGTTAATGACAGTTCTCCAAATACCAATGTGTTGTTAAGAGATTCGTTAGGTATTACTCCTATTGATTTTAAAAGGACCGTTGCTATTGCAAGGTCTAATCCAGATCCTTTTTTAGGTACGTCTGCGGGAACAAAATTTATTACGAACCTTTTTAACGGGATATCTATTCCGCTGGCCCTAAAGGCAGAGCTTACCCTGTAAAAACTTTCTTTTACTACTGGGTCTGGTAGCCCTGTTATTTTTATTCCTGGCAACCCATTATAAGACACAGCTTCTACCTTTATACAATCAGCAGATATTCTGTCTATGTTGGCCGTATATATATAAGCATACATGATTAGTGTTAGGCAAAGCCTACTCCTTGTTAAATGCTTGTTTTTTATGTTCCCATTAGACGATTTTCTGGCTATGATGTCCAAGATGTTCCAATTAAAAGAGTATTTAAATTCAAAAAGAAGAATAGTAGAGCAGGCACTTAGCGAGCTTTTTATTAAGGGAGTTTCTGCAGAGCTTGTTGGTGCAATGAACTACAGCCTTAAAGCTGGTGGAAAAAGGATACGTCCAATATTGGTTATGGCATCAAGGGATATGCTTTTAAAAGAGGACGTAAAAAAAGCAACAGAGTATCAAAAGATAATGCCTTTAGCCTGTGCAATAGAGATGATACACACCTATAGTCTTATACATGATGATCTTCCCGCAATGGATAATGATG
>CAYPMK010000002.1:62167-71126 GCA_964411885.1 uncultured Bdellovibrionales bacterium | reverse complement strand
GAAAAAAAACAATTCAAGGTAATGGAGGAACTTGGAACAGGGGAACTGTTTGGTGAATCAGCTTTGACTGACGTTGCTGATAAAAGACTTGTTTCTGCAAAAGCTATGGAACCAAGTGTGGTGTTGAGTTTTTTTAGACCTGATCTTTTGGATATGATAAAACAGCGTCCTAGTCTTGCGAGTAAGATATTGTTGAATGTGTCTCGTGTCCTTGCTTATAGATTAGCGAGGTCAAGCAAATGATCTTATTTAAGAATAGAGAGGAAAGAGAAGTTGCCCTAAGGTTCTATTTTCTTATAGCTGTTATTTTGTTTACTATAGCTGTAGTGATCTTTGTTCCGGGGCTTTTAGGTCCGGCGTTACTTTCTGCAGTTTTTGCATATCTTTTTAGTCCAGCAGTAGACAGAATAGAGGGTAGATATGGAATTCCTAGGTGGGCGAGTATCTTGTTCGTATATGTATTGGTAGGCTTATTAATATATATAATTTATCAACAATCATACATGGGGATTGCAGCACAGTATCAAACATTGAGTGAAGAACTTCCCTCTATATCATCAAAGATACTCCAAAAAATAGATGTATGGGAAAAAAAGTATGAAGCCTCTAGTCTTTTCTTGTCAGACATTAAACTGGTCGAGAGACTTAAATCATATGGAGCACAACTTTCGATGGATGTTATGTCTGCTATTCCATGGTTGTTGTCTTCACTAGTGTATTTTGCCATATTGGTGCCGTTCTTTACTTTTTTCCTCTTAAAAGATGGGAAAAAAATAAAAAGACTAATGCTTAATATGTTGCCTAATAGGTATCTTGAGTCAGGAGTTGTGCTGATCGATAACATTAATAAACAAATGGGTGGCTTTATACAGGCTCGTCTTTTAGAGACCGGTGTTCTAACACTTATTATATATATTGGTCTTTTAGTTCTTGGCATAAAGTATGCATTGCTACTTTCATTGATCGCCGGTGTGTTTAATCTGGTTCCTTATGTTGGGCCTGTTATTGGTTCTATACCTGGAGTTGCTGTTGCATATTATTTTGGTACAGAGCAGGTGTTCTTGCTTACTATCTTGTTATATTTTGTAGCACAGATGATAGATTTCTTGGTAATAATACCAATGATGGTTTCTCAACGTATAAACGTGCATCCTGCATTAGTAGTTGTTCTGATAATAGTCGGCAATAGTTTAATGGGAGTACTTGGTATGGTACTTTCTGTTCCTATCTTTTGTATTATAAAGGCTGTTGTTGATGCTGTATCGTCTAGGATAAAAGTTGTATAATATTTTCTACTAAATTGTTCAGGACTTTTTGAGAATTAAGTAATTCTTTTGTAGGACCTTTCTTAAAATCAAAATATTCTCCAAGTGGGGAATTGCATTCGTCAGAAACTATCCTGATCGAATGAAAGTCTACATTGTTTTCTTTGCAGGCTTGGGCCGCCCACCAGCATTCCATTTCTACTAATTCTGCGTGTTCTGCCATTTTTTTACGTACGACATCTGTATATACAGGTTTAATAGACGTTATGCATGAAGCTTCTTTAAGTTTAAGGCCTTTTAGTGTTTTTAGTTCCATGGTGTTCTTGCCATCACAGACCTTGTTTATATTAAAAGCTTGTCCGAGCCTGTTCTTTTGCATAAGGTCGCCACAAAAACCAAGTAGTATTATCTTGTCTACCTTGTGGTTCTTAATTAGACTTAATATTCTTTTTCTTGTTAGACGTAGGACTCCAGAAACAAAGAACACTCCACTGTCTTTTGTTTTTTGAGGGACTTTGTCTGCTTCAAATTTTGTTGGAACTAGTATTGCATATTTCATTGGATTACCTCGTCTATTCCCAATTTTTCCATTACAAAGCCGTGTCTTGGACCATAAGTGCTTATCATAACGGTTGTAGGATTAAAATGATTTATTGATTCTCTGATTATTAAAAATCCTGCTGTTATTACATCGGCTCTTTCTTTGTCTGTGACTAAAAGCTCATGTAGATCGTTAAGATCCATTTTAGATGCTTTTAATATGAGTGCTTCGAGTTCTTCTTTTTTAAGTACATAGCCTTCTACTTTTTTTGCATCATAGCCTTTTAAACCTAATAAAATAGAGGCTGTAGTTGTTGCAGTGCCTCCACATAATATTAAGGCATTAGTGTTTCTTGTTTGTGATCCCAATAGTTTCTTTATTTCAAATATGGCCGAGTTATGATTGTTTAGATTAGATGTTACTTTAAAGGTCTTTTCTATCCTTACCACTCCAAGAGGAATACTGTGATATCCTTGTGTTTTATTTTCCTCTATAAATATTAACTCTGTGCTACCTCCACCAATATCGCAGATCACTCTATTGGGGAACTGGCTTGTTAAAGGGTTCAAAGCCTTTTCTGTTAATATCGCCTCTTGTTCGCCAGTAATTATCTCAAATTCTACACCACAATTGTTGTTAAGTTCTTTTATGCAGTCTTTACCGTTAGTGGCACATCTTACTGCCTCTGTTGTCATAGCGTATGTGCTAGATATCTTGAATTTTGATCTTATGTTCTTTAATTCTTTGTTTATAAGCAAGATGTTCCTTTCAAGTACTTCTTTGGAGATCTTATTGTTGGAAGAAATATTTTCCCCGATCCTTGTTGTAATACTTTGTTCATAGGTTATAATCAGTTTGGAATTATCTTTACTTAGAACAGTAAATATGGCGGTGTTAGTTCCAAGGTCTATTATGAGTATGTTATCCATTAATAAAAGATTACTTGCTTTTTATATTTTGTCCATTTTAGTTTTATGTTCAAATATCTACGCCGGTGAATTTGTATTTGATCATAATGGAAAGAACATCAAGTTACCAAGTACTCAAATAAATGATAATGAATATATAAGGTTGTCCTCTTTTTTGGAGCCTTTATCTATAAAACCTGTTTATAACAGAGTTCTTCATAAGATAAGTTTTAAAAACTCTAAGGATATTTTCATTCTATCTCCAATAAGTGATGCTGTTGCAATTAATGGAGATGTCTTAATGTTTGAAAAACCGCTTGTAGTCCATAAAGGTGTTAGCTATTTGTCTAGACCTGCAGCAATAAGTTTTGCTACAAAGCTGTCTTATTCAGTAAAGAAAAGAACAGTTATGATAGACCCAGGGCATGGTGGAAGTGGTGACGATGGTCTTGGTGCAAAAGCAGAGTTTAATGGTAAAACTATTTATGAAAAGAACATAACTCTTTCTTTTGCAAAAAAATTAGGGGAGCTGTTGCAGAATAATGGCTACATAGTTTATTATACTAGGACTAATGACAAAAAAATACCATTGGCAGAAAGAACGAGTACAGCAAACAACGACGGCACTAATATTTTTATAAGCGTACATGCCAATTCTTCTGTTGATCCTATGGCAAGGGGAGCAGATGTCTTTTATATGAGCGAAGAAGCAGAAGATACTTATGCAGAGATGGTGGCAAAAAAAGAGAACACGTTGTTGGCTAATAACAAGAATAAAAAAGACGTAGATTCTGTTCTTAGTTCTATAATGACTAGTGGCCACATAAAAGAGAGTGCAAGGTTGGCTTACAATATATCGTCTAGAATACCTGTAAAGATGGTGAACCGTGGAGTTAAAAAAGCACCGTTCGCAGTGCTTCATAGTGCTTATATGCCGTCTGTGCTTATAGAGATTGGTTTTATGAGTAATGCCAGTGATCTTTCTGACATGTTAAATGAAGAGTGGATAGAGAAAATGACTAAAAATATCTCTAAAGGAATAAATCTATATTTTATTAATAGTAAAGAGGAGTAAAAAAATGAGAAGCGGATCAAGAAATAATAGTGAATTAAGAAAACTTACGATGGACCCTTTTTATCTTGACCTTATTCCATACAGCGTCTTAGTAAGTATGGGTAATACAAGAGTACTTTGTTGTGCAACACTTGATAGGGGCGTGCCTTCTTGGTTAAAAGGACAGGGTAAGGGTTGGGTTACTGCTGAATACGGAATGCTTCCAAGGTCCTCTAATGAAAGGATACAAAGAGAAAGGAAATCTGTTTCTGGCAGAACGCAAGAGATACAGCGTCTTATAGGCAGGAGTTTAAGGGCCGGTGTTGACCTTGTAAAGCTTGGTGAAAAACAGATCATAGTTGATTGTGATGTAATACAAGCAGACGGAGGAACAAGAACAGCTAGCATAAATGGGGCTTTTGTTGCATTAAGGATGTTAATAAACGATCTTATAAAGAAAGGAGATCTAA
Organism: uncultured Bdellovibrionales bacterium; assembly: GCA_964411885.1. Taxonomy (GTDB): domain Bacteria; phylum Bdellovibrionota; class JAFGOL01; order JAFGOL01; family JAFGOL01; genus JAKLHL01. The sequence continues at coordinate 66,888 of CAYPMK010000002.1, read as the reverse complement.
AAGAGGATCCTATAGTAGAGAATATTTGTGCTATCAGCGCCGGTATAGTAAATGGTACTCCATATTTGGACCTTGATTATATAGAAGATTCTTCTGCACATGTGGATATGAACATAATAATGACAGGCTCTAAAAAACTAGTAGAGGTACAAGGAACTGCAGAGGGTAATACTTTTTTAAGAAAAGACCTTGATGCTTTGGTAGATCTTGCAGAATCTAGCATACAGACTATAACGGAAGTCCAAAATAAAACCTTTATGGATTGGTCCAAAAAATGCTTATAGTTTCTTCCAACAAAGGTAAGATAAAAGAAATAGAGGCTGTTCTAAAGGATAAAGGTTTTGCTTTTATTTCTTTAGGTGCAGGATATACACAATTTCATGTAGAAGAAGATGGCCCTGATTTTTGTTCTAATGCGTTGATAAAGGCAAAAGCCTATGCTGAAAGATATAATGTTGTGGCTCTTGCCGACGATTCTGGGCTTGAGGTGGATGCATTGGGCGGTAGACCCGGTGTTGAAAGTGCAAGGTACGCTGGTCTTGATGCAACGGACGAGGACAGGGTTCAAAAATTACTTTTAGAACTTAAGAGTGTTCCCATAGAAAAAAGAAGTGCAAGGTTCAAGTGTTGTATTTGTGTATATGATCCGTTCAAGAAGGATGCAATTTTTGGACAAGGTGTGTGCGAGGGTAATATAGGACTTTTTCCAAAGGGTTCTAATGGCTTTGGCTACGACCCTGTATTCATTGTAGAAGGCTTTGCAGGCAAGAGCATGGCAGAGCTTAGTATGCAAGAAAAGAACACAGTTAGTCATAGGGCTAGGGCCTTAATGGAACTATCAAAAAAAATATCTTGATTTAAAGATACATTTCGGGGTATTACAGCCAACGGAGAGATGGGTGAGCGGTTGAAACCGGCGGTCTTGAAAACCGTTGTATCTTTACGGGTACCGGGGGTTCGAATCCCTCTCTCTCCGCCAGATAAAAAAAGCCAACCTCTTGGTTGGCATTTTTTTATCTGGCGGAGAGAAATGCAAATGAGTGAGGCCTAAGACGGCCGAACAACTTTAGGGATGACTGAAGCGAGCCGCCTTGTACATACACGGCGAAGCTGAAGTAATCCCTCTCATCATTTTGCTTCGTCTAAAACTAAAATACTCGCAAGCTTTTTTATCTGCTTGTTTTTTTGATATAAGTCAAAGATTCCATGTTTTGTTTGATATATATTGTTTATAAGAAAGCCAAGTAATTTGAGATTAAAAAGGAGGACATTATGAACGTATTTGAGAACATTCCATTTAGTGACGATGGTCTTGGAAAAAGAAAACTTGTTGATGAAAAAGATTTCTTAGTTATGCAAATAGCTTTAAAACCTAATCAAGTGGTTCCTAAGCACGAGGCTAATTCGAATGTGCATTTACTCGTTTTAGAGGGTATTATTAAGGTGGATCTTGCTGGTACATTAAACACATTTAAAAAAGGTGACCTTGTTCCTGTTATATATAAGACGCCAATGGAAATAGTTAACACAAGCGATAAAGATGCAACTTTTTTGGTTCTAAAAACACCAAATCCAAGTCAGATGGGATAAGGACGCTTTAGCGCCTAAAATTTTTTGTTTGGTCTGTCTTTTTTAATCCTAACTTTTGTGTTAGTATAGTTTCAAAAGTTTGGAGGGTGTTTATGAAACTTATACTTATTTTATTTGTGATTTTTTCTTCCTCTTATGTTCTATCAAAAGAGAAACTAATAGAATGTAAAAGGTTAAGCATGAACCAGAATGATGATGGTGATAGATTTTCTGTTTCTGCTATATTGAGTAATCCACTAGAAGAACAAAAGTTTTGTCCTCTGATCATAAAAACAAGAGACAAGGCAGCGTCTAACTGCGATCATTGTTATTTAAATTTGTATCAGTATAATGACAAAGGCTGGTTCCCCCTTTTTCCGTGTAAGTATCTAGGTAAAGGGATAGAACTTGAATGTAAGAAGGACAAATAACCCTTTTGCAAAACATTAAAGTGAAATTATTTTTAATATTCTTGCTGTTAGGTGCTGGCGCGCTACAGGCACAAGAAGATGATAATACAAAAAGTAATTTTACTGGAGAGGCTAAAACAGACTTTGTTAACAGTTATTACTGGCGAGGTTACTATGTATATCCAGAAGGAGTGCCTGCCTTTCAGCCGTCTTTAACACTTGGTCTTAACGAGCCTGCAATAAGTTTGAACATTTGGTCTTCTTTGCCTTTTAAGAAAAGGAGTGAGCTTAAGGATGTAAGGGATGAGCTTGATCTCACCATTAACTATGATCTTGTTGACGAAGATAATTTTGGATTATCACTTGGGTTTGTGTCCTACCTTTTCTTTGTTGGAGAATTTTGGCATACAGAAGAATTGTATGTTTCGTCATGGTATGATATTCATAACGGATTAGGTGTATACGCTGCTGCATATATCGACGTAGATTTTTACAAAGGATTATATTTTAATTTTGGCCCATACTATGATCACCAATTAACAGAAGATCTTAGTTTGAACTCTAAAATACTTTTGAGTTTTACAAAATATAAAGGACTGGATTTTTCTTTTATAGAAACGGGATTTAATACTTCTCTTGTATATAAACTTACAGACCTTTATTCTTTAAGTGCTGGAGTTTTATGGAATTACAATATCGAAGAAAAGAACAACCAATATGCTGTTAATGCGTCTTTTATTATGAGCTGGTAGATTTTGTCAAAATACTAACGCTCTTATTAAACCTTATTTGACGATATAGGACATTTTAGGATAAATTTGTCTTAGTTACTTATTGTTGGCTTAGTAAGTAATTAAAAACATTAGGGGTTTTATTTGGCACATGTAATGCATTATAGGTAATAGAACCTAAAAAGAAAAGAAAGGGGGAAAAGGGCCATGAAAAAATTATTAATAATGATTGCGATGTTAAGTGCGACGGCGATGGCAACAGACAGGAGTTTTAACGTAACACTAAAACTTTACAAACCAATTACAATAGACAAGGTACAGGATCTATTGTTCCCAGATGCTACATTGACAGGATCAGCATTTGATATAGCAGTAGCGACAAGTGATACTGGTGCAGCAGCATTTAATGCACAGGGTGGAAAGAACAGAAGTATATCAAGTTCAATAGTAGAGAGTAGTATTAGCATGAGTGCACCTGGGGTAGCAACATCAATAGCAGTAGATAACTTTGTAGTTAGTGCGCCAACAGCGTTTGACAACAGCGGTAATGCAAATGGTATAAAGGTAGGAGCAACAGCGCATGTACTTTCAAATAGTGAAGATGGAAACTATTCTGGTACAGCAACGATGAGAGTAGTTTATAACTAAGTTGTATTAAAGGTGGTGATGATGAGTGGAGTTCAATCGACTTAAAATATTTATAGTTCTGTTCATCTTGCTGACGACCAAAGGGTTGTTGGCAAGTGACAGTAATTTCAATATTGGTTTAAAACTTTACAAACCTATTACCATAGATAAGATACAAGATCTTTTATTCCCAGACACTACTATTACAGGTTCATCTTTTGACATTACTGTTAGTCCTAATGATATAGGCGCAGCGTCTTTTATTGCAGAAGGCGGTAAAAACAGGAGCATCTCAACTTCTATAGTAGAGAGCAGTATTAATATGAATGCCCCGGGAGTGAGCGGATCTATTGCAGTTGATACTTTTGTATTGAATGCTCCAGCGGCGTTCAATAGTAGTGGTAAAGCAGATATTACTGTTGGTGCAACGGCAAGTGTTTCAACTAGTCAGGATGGAAATTATGTAGGTATTGCTACGTTAAGGGTTATATATAATTAAAATGTCCTATCTTGTAAGTCAAAATAAGACATGTTAAGTCAGTTTTAAGGCCTTTAGAGGCTGTTTATTTTGCTTAACTTGTTGAAATTCTATATAATAATAATTTTGGCACATGTAATGCATTATAGGTAATAGAACCTAAAAAGAAAAGAAAGGGGGAAAAGGGCCATGAAAAAATTATTAATAATGATTGCGATGTTAAGTGCGACGGCGATGGCAACAGACAGGAGTTTTAACGTAACACTAAAACTTTACAAACCAATTACAATAGACAAGGTACAGGATCTATTGTTCCCAGATGCTACATTGACAGGATCAGCATTTGATATAGCAGTAGCGACAAGTGATACTGGTGCAGCAGCATTTAATGCACAGGGTGGAAAGAACAGAAGTATATCAAGTTCAATAGTAGAGAGTAGTATTAGCATGAGTGCACCTGGGGTAGCAACATCAATAGCAGTAGATAACTTTGTAGTTAGTGCGCCAACAGCGTTTGACAACAGCGGTAATGCAAATGGTATAAAGGTAGGAGCAACAGCGCATGTACTTTCAAATAGTGAAGATGGAAACTATTCTGGTACAGCAACGATGAGAGTAGTTTATAACTAAGTTGATTAGGGGGTTGGCCCTCCCTGGTCTAATATTGAAACCTGCCGGAAACCCCAAAAAATTCCGGTGGGTTTCTTTTTATCTTTAAGACAATAAAAGTTCTTGAAATGTTCAATATTTTGTGTAAAAACACTAATGATAATATATACTTATAATAATTAGTTGATATTATTATAAGTATATGATATAATGACATAGTAAGACAGGTTAGAAAGAGAGGGAAAAAGGGGAGGGCCAAACCCAGATGTTTTCAGTTATCCTTCTTTTGTTTTTAAG
>CAYPMK010000002.1:50018-62067 GCA_964411885.1 uncultured Bdellovibrionales bacterium | reverse complement strand
GTGAATATAAGGGCAGTGCCACTTTAAGAGTTATATATCAGTAATTCTTTCTTTACTGTTCCGTTTTTTTCTATATCATTGACGTAATGAAAATTTTATTTATTTTAATTGTTTCCTTTTCAGGAACTTTATTTGCTCAAAATGTAACAAAGCTCAGTGACCTTGTTTTTCCTGTACAAATATGGGGACTTGCTTCTAATCCTATTGTAAATGTTAGTGATGCAGGGGCTGCAACTTTTTCTGCAACAGGTACTGCAGGAAGAACAGCTAGGATTACAGTTAGACAAGCTACTATTTACATGACTAACGGCGGCGGTGGAGCAAATAACAAAATAACTATAAGTAACTTTCAAGTTAATAATGGTACTCCCGTTTTTGATCCTTTAGGCAACCTAAATAATATTAGAGTTGGAGCAAGAGCCCAAATTACTAATAAGAAAAATGAGGGCGATTATTCTGGTACAGCTACTTTAAGGCTTGTTTATAACTAACAATGGGGGATGTGATGAGGATATTTTTCTTTTTGTTTACTTTTTGTTTGATGACAGATATTCACTCTGCTAATTCCTTTCTTGTTGCACCAACTTCTGCAGAAATAAAGCTTAATAGACCTAATACCATCTCTTTTGTAGTAACTAATAATGGGGATGCAAGAATACGAGTGTCTGTTTCACCAATATTTTTCCCAGTTGGATCAAAATTTATGCCACCATTAAGGTCCATATCCAAAGAAGACAAGAACTACGACGATATATCTAAGAACATGGTGGTGAGTCCAAAAGTTATATCACTTAGCCCAGGCGAACAGAGGACGGTAAGAGTATCTGTTAGACCTCCTGCAGATCTTAAGGACGGCGAATATAGGTCTCATATACTTTTTTCTATGCTTGATGTGGCAAGTAGTGTTACGTCCAAGAAGAAGGGAGACGGTGGCCTTAGCATGAAGCTTGATTTTAAGAGCGAAACGGCTGTTGTTGTATATGGAAGTGTTGGGACTGGTAAGTTTGATCTTTCTATAACATGTTCTGTTGTGAACAAGAAAACAAAAGTGAATATAGTTAATAGTGGTCTTTGGCGTTTTGATGGCTGGCTTGTTATTAACGACGATAAAGATAAACGTATTGTAGAGGAAAAAATCTTTATGACAAGACAAACATCTAAAGATGTTCTTTTGAACTGGTCGCCAGAAGAAACACAAAAAGAGATAAAGATAAGTTGGATACCATTGGACGAAAAACAAAAAAAGGTCACCACAGTCTGTAAACTTAGATGATCTTCAAAAAAAGATTAATTGTTTGTTTTGTTTTTCTGTTATCTACGACGGTGTTGTGTCAGGATGACGGAGTACTTGAACCAGTACTAAGTGATTCAAAATTCAATGAAGCGTTTATAATGGTCACAGTAACAAGTAATAGAGGTAATTCTTTTTATAGGGTTCTTGCTGATGATCAAGAAAGGCCTTATCTTGATATAGAAGAGTTCTTGTCTAAGTATTTAGACCTTACAGATGTTAAGTGTAATTTATCTCGTAGTTATTGTCAGGGAACTTTACAACCATCAAAAAATATTTTTTGGATAGATGGAAAGAACTTAAGATATGGTGATTATGAAGAAGGTGCTGTTAAAGAACCTTTGCCCGACGATGCTTTTATAACACAAGAAGGTAAATGCTGGTTAAGATATGATATTTGGTCAAAATGGTTACCTCTTACAGCAACGTGGGACCTTAGGTCTTATTATCTTTCTGTAATACCAGAATTTAAATTGTTGTTTGATAGACAACGAATGAGAGAACAAGAAAAAGAAAGAGCAGAAGCATATAAAAAAGAAAAAGACCTTATAGATAAAGCAGATCTTATAGAACCTGATAGTAAATTTAGGCCTGAATTTAAATATCATTTAAGCCTTCGCAAGAGGCCACAAGAAAGTATTGGCGCAGATTTTAACTATGATCTAAATGTGGATGTGCTTAAAGGTACTCTGCAAACAGGAGGGCCTGTTACCTACGACGATAAAGAGGTAACAGCAAAAATGCCTTATTGGACATATACGTGGAGAAAGAAGAGTTGGTTTGATCTTATGGAATTTGGTAACACCACCTTTGAAGAGGCCGCACTTATGATACCTAACATTACAGCCAAGAACGGTTTTAGATTTGATAGTCGAGAAATAATATATGGTACAGGTAAGATAGATATAAATGAAAGAGCTATCCCAAATGCACAAGTGGATCTTTATAGAGATGGTATATACATGGGGACTACTATAGCTGGCCCAGATGGTCGTTATAATTTTAATGACGTAGTTGTAGATGGTCAAAGTAGAGTTATTGCAAAAATATATTATCCAGATGGATCAGAAGATATTAAAGAAATAGTAATGTCCGACGATAACGGTATGATACTTGAACAAGGTGAATTCGAAGAAAGGGTGTTTACAGGAGAAACACTCTATGGACGTTTTAATTATGCGGCTTTAAGGTTTGGTGTGCTAGACGAGGCTACAATAGGTTTAAGTCCTATTAAATTCCCAGATACAGACAGAGCTTCTTTTATGGGTGATCTTGCTTTTAGGCCGTTTCCCTCTATTAGTTTTTTAGGCCAAGCACTGTTCACTGGCAGGAATATAGATAGGTCTTTTAGGGTTAATACAACGTTATTGTATCCTAATTTTATTCAATTCGAACATCGTTATTATGATAAAGAAACCCCGGTGTTCTTAAGGAATTTTAGGGACCTTGGTGAATATTGGGCAGTAAGGCATTCCCTTGGTATAGGAAGATTCCAATTTTTGAACGAGTATGAGCAAGATTTTGAACAAAGGGCTGTTAGCGCAGAGGTGATCTATAATTTTAGTAGGTTATTCAAACCATTTGTTGAATTCAGAGAAACTTTTCCAAAAATATCTGCAAACCAGATAAGTACAAGAACTGGTATAGATGTAATACTGGGAGACAACACCGTCTTTGAAGCTGTTAGGACATGGATGAAACCTTATTCCATAAATAGTTTGAGCCTTATATTAAGGGACCCTTATGCTAGTCGTGGTTGGAATATTACAGCCTCTTTTAGTATACCAGACAAGACTATCAAAGGATCTTTCGTTGGAGATATAGCTTACAGGATAACTAGGAACATAACAGTGGGTGCTTTAGTTAGGGATAAATATTTTGGGTTCCACCTTGATCTTGATGGAATACTTAGTCCAAGTCCGGGCCCAGAGATATGGAGTGAATTTGGAACAGGTACCCTTGGTGGAAGGATAATGACACCGTCTGGTGACGAAAAACAAGAAGTAGTTCCTGTTCAAGGAGCAACGGTAATGGCAGGTAGTAGATCTGCTACTACAGATGAGAATGGTGAGTTTTTGATAACAGCTATAGCACCTTATCAAAAATTTGTTGCTAAGGTTGAACCTAACAGCCTAGATGCAAGTATGGTAACAGAAAAAGAATTTGAAGTAGTAAGGTTTAGACCGGGAACTGCTATAGTTTGGGAACCAAAACTTGTTTGGACGGCAGGGATAGACGGAGTACTTGAATTAGAAGAAGACGAAACGATATCAGATGACATGTATATAGAAGCTGTAAGAGTTAAAGATGGTACAGTTGCAGGTAAAGGCATGGTGGAAGCTGATGGGTTCTTTATAGTAGAAAAACTAACAGCTGGTAAATATGAATTAAGGATAAAAGGTTATAACAAAGAAGTTCTTCCATTAGAGATAGACATTCCAGAGGGTGAGGATTGGATAAGCGGTATTAGATGGAATTTAAAAACAGGAAAGATTACAGAGTCTTTAGATACCGTAGATAAAGTTGAAGAACAGAAAATAAAAAGTCCTAAAGTTCATAAAAAGAAGTCGCCTGTTATGAAAAAGACTTCTAAGGGATTAGCAGAAAGTAGGTATTATTCTATAGGTAGTAAACCACTTTATATTGCTAGAATAACAGAGCCTGCAAGAGCTATAGAGGGCAGATTGGTTGGCAGGAAAATAAGCAGGGGTCTTATTGTAGAGGCTGTACGTACGAGCGATGGTAAAGTTATCTCTACAGGTAAAGTTTTAAGGGATGGTAGTTTTGTTGTTGATAAATTAACGGCTGGTGATTATGAGTTAAGACTTCTTGGAACAGAGGATCCGCCAAGTACGATGATGATAAAGATAGGGAATGAGGATGTTTTAAGTGGGATACGCTGGGAGTGGAAATAATTAGGAGGGGCATCAATGGACGCCTTTATAGTAGCTAACCTTGATTTTGTTTTTTTTGCATACTTCATAGGGTTTCTAACTCTATTGACTACTTGCTTTTTGTTACAAAGAGTACAACCCGAGAATAAATTTTGGTTATACCTTGGCTTTGCTAGTACTTCTTTTTTATTATCTTTACTACTGTATGTTATTAGGACTTTCCAAGACTACTATTCACCGTATCTTTTTGTTTTAGAAATAATGTTCATGTCTATAACCTTCTTGATATTTATACAATATGCAAGACGTCAAAGATGGACTGCTTGGATCATATCACTTTTTGTTTTGGTAGTTGTGTTAGGTGCTCTTTACAACGGAATAAAAGGCGTAGACATGTTTATTGAGGCCATAGTTGGTCCAATATCATCCATTTGGTTGGCGTATGTAATATTAACGACTTTTCCAATAGAGAGAAAAACATGCTCTAGAGCCATGGCTATATCGATCTTTATCTTTGGAGTTGTGCAGTTCGTAGTGGCAATATTTCCCTCAGAAAGTCCCATTGTAACAAAAATATATTTCTTGGCTTTTATAAACATAATGTTCATGAATCTTGTCGTGTGGAGATGGTTCAGGAAAGTAGTTAGCGACCAAATAGGTGTTAATAGAAAAATATATATATCGCTGGTGATATTTCTATTTGTTCTTTTGGCCAGCTGGCTTGTTGTTGATTATGCAGGTAAAATAGAAGGGCAAAGATCTGGTGAAGAACTATTATCTAGAGCAAGGACAGCTGCAGCTGCTGTTAACCCAGAAAGAGTGATAAAGGTCACAGGCTCTATTCAAGATCTTAAAGATCCAGATTATATAAGATTAAAAGAACAATTCTATCATGTCATGAAAGAGAATAAAGATGCAAGATTCCTTTATATGATAAAGAGGGATAAAAAAGGTAGAATTATATTTTTGGTAGACGCTGAACCTGTTGGTTCTAAGGATTATTCTGCTCCGGGAGATGAATGGAAAGAACCTCCAGTAGAATTATTAGAGGCTATTAAGACACAGCAGGATGTTGTTATTGGTCCGTATACTGATCAGTGGGGTTCTTGGGTTTCTGCTTTTGTGCCTGTTAAGGATTTTAAAACTGGCCGGGCTTTGAGCATGCTTGGTTTTGACATATCTGTTAAGAACTGGAGCTTAGATATAAAAAGAGCCAGGTTTGACGCTATAGTGGTATCTTTCATTATTTTTATATTAATATTATCTATAAGCACTTTATATTATCTTACTAAGATATCTGCTATCACTATTAGGAAGAGTGAAGAAAAATTCTCTAAAGCCTTTGAAAAAAGTCCCATGATGAGTGCTATAACAAAGCTTTCAGATGGTAGGATTATAGATGTTAATAGTACGTTTTTAAATATTCTAGAGTTTAGAAAAAAAGATGTAATAGGTAAGACCACTCTTGAACTTAATATTTTTAAAGATCCAAAAGACAGGGAGAAGCTTGTTGAGCTTGTAGAAAAACAGGGCTTTGCCGAAAAACTTCAGATAAATGCAAGAAGTTCTAAGGGCAAAGATGTAATCGGGTTGATGTATGCTGTACCGATAGAGCTTTATGGTGAAAGCTATTTAATTAGTAATATAGAAGACGTCACACAAAAAGTTACAGATGAAAGATTGCTTAAAGAAAAGACAGAAGAGCTTGAGAGATTCTTTGATGTATCTGTTAACATGCTTTGTGTTACAGATAATGATGGTCGTTTTAGGAAAATAAGTAGTGCTTGTAGGCATATACTTGGTTATGAACCTCAAGAACTTGAGAATAAGATGTATATAGATCTTGTACATCCAGACGATGTTGAAATAACACTTGCTGTTGCTTCTCAAATTTTATCTGGATCAATGGTAAAAAGTTTTACTAATAGGTACAAGAAAAAAGATGGGACATATGTTTGGATAGAATGGGATTCTACTGTTGAACAAGAAGGTATGGTTTATTCTTCTGCAAGGGACGTTACAGAAAAGAAAAAGCTGAGTGATGAATTAAAAGAGAGTGAAAAAAAATTCAAGACAATGGTTGAAAACATTCCAGGTACGACCTATAGGTGTTTGCCTGACAAGTATTGGACCATGTCTTTCTTGAGTAGTGATGTTGAAGTCTTGACTGGTTATCCAGCAGCTGATTTTCTTCTTAACAAAGTTAGATCATATTCAAGTGTTATACATCCAGAAGATACCTTGTACGTGGAGAATATAATTAATGATGCTATTAAAACTAATAATGCATGGGAACTTGAATACAGGATATTACACAAAGATGGTACTATTAAATGGGTCTATGAAAAAGGTAAATCTGTAAAGAACGAAAAGGGTAATATAGAGCACCTTGATGGAATCCTTATTGATGTTACAGAAAGAAAAAGCACAGAGGCACAAGTAAAAAGACTTTCACTTGCTGTTGAACAAAGCCCTGCCACTGTCGTGCTTACAAATACAGATGGAAATATTGAGTATGCTAACCCAAAATTTACTCAAACAACAGGTTATACACTACAAGAAGCGATCGGAAAGAACCCTAGAATATTGAAATCAGGAGAGCTTCCTGCAGAGACTTATAAGAAGCTGTGGGATACTATAAGTTCTGGTAAGGAATGGAGAGGGGAGTTCCACAATAAAAAGAAAGATGGAACATTTTTTTGGGAACAGGCAAGTATTGCACCTGTTTTTGATGATAAGGGAAAAATAATGAACTATCTTGCTGTTAAAGAAGACATAACACACAGGAAGGAGATAGAATTTGAACTTGCTCAAGCCAAAGATTCTTTGGAAAAGGCGATGAAAGTTAAAGATGAATTTTTGTCTGTTACATCTCACGATCTTAAAAGCCCGCTAGGGATAGTTAAGACGTCAATGAGCTTGCTATTAGATGAACCTAATATCTCTGAACAAGTAAAAGACTATGCACAGATGTCACTAAGGCAAGCTAACAGAGGTATTAAATTAATAACCGACCTTTTGAATTTAAAAAAACTAGAAGATGGTAATATAAAACTAGAGATGAAGAAGTTCAATGTTTCTTTAATGGTTCAAGAGGTAGTGGATGACCTTAAAGGCGCAATCGAACTTAACAATGTAACGGTTGAATATTTAACACAGGCGGATTACGAGGTTACAGCTGATTATGATAAATTAAAACAAGTTTTAAGTAACCTTTTAGATAACTCGTTAAAGTATACGCAGAAAGATGGCAAGATAGAAATAAATACGTTGCTGGTTGATGGAAGTTTAAGGTTAAGTATAAGGGATTTTGGAAGGGGTATACCAGAGGATAAACTTGCTTTGATATTCGACAAGTATGAACAGGTAAATGAAAAAACAGATAGGCAGAAGGGGCATGGAATAGGACTTGCTATAGCCAGAATGATCTGTGAACTCCACGGTGGAAAGATATGGGCAGAATCAAAAGAAGGGCAGGGCTCAACGTTCTATTTTGAAATACCTAATGCCAATTTGTGCGGCGTAAATGACAATAGTACTTGTAGTGTTGTGGACCCATCACAGAGGACCATCTTGGTAGTTGATGATCTGCAAGACGAAAGAAAAATAGTTAAAGACATACTTGGCAAAGAAGGTTTTATTACATTAGAGGCTGGTGGATGGGAACAGGCTTTAAAGGTAATAAGGAATTATAAGGTTGATGCTGTAATACTTGATATAGAGATGCCAGAGATAAATGGATTGGAGCTCTTAGAAATAATAAGAAGAGAGAGATCTATAGATCAACTACCAGTGCTTTTATACTCGTCTAGGTTCAAGGACATAGAGGATTATCATAAATATGGTGCTAATGATTATGCTAATAAAGGTAGCATAGCACCGTCTGCATTATTATTAAAACTAAAGAAGATGATCAGAATGGCTTAATTTTTTAACCCTATGCCATACTTTTTCATTTTTCTATATAGGGTGTCTCTTGACATGCCAAGTATCTTTGCTGTTTTACTTATATTGCCAGAGGTCTTTTGAAGCGCATCCATTAGATTTTTATACTCTATATCTCGTAGTGAGGTTACAGCTTGTTCATTAATTCTGGTTTCTATCGTTGGTGTGCTTAATAAGGTCTGTTGCTGTTGGAAGCCTTTATTTATAGAAAAATCACTTAATTTAAGTTCTGGTTCTTTGCCTAATATAACAGCCCTTTCTACAATATTCTCTAATTCTCTTATATTGCCCGGCCACGAGTATTCATTAAGTACATTTATTATGTCTTCAGATATAGGCATAAAATTCTTATTCTCTCGTTTTGAACAGATCTCGAGAAAATGTTTTACAAGCACATGGATGTCGTCTTTTCTTTCTCTTAGTGATGGTATGTACATAGGTAGAACATTCAACCTGTAATAAAGATCTTCTCTAAATCTTCCTTCTTGTACTGCTTTTTCGACGTTAGAATTGGTGGCCGCTATCAATCTTGCATTGGTCTTTATCGTTTTTAATCCACCTACTCTTTCAAATTCCTTGTTTTGTATTACTCTGAGTATTTTAACTTGAAGGTCTATGGAAAGATCACCTATCTCGTCTAAAAAGACAGTACCATTCTCTGCAAGCTCAAATTTTCCTTCTTTTGTTTTTATAGCACCAGTAAAGGAACCTTTCTCATGACCGAACAACTCACTCTCTATTAGTGTACTTGGTATTGCAGGACAATTTATTGTTATAAAAGGGCCGTCACGACGTGGACTTGCCTGATGTATAGCTTCTGCTATCAAGCTTTTGCCTGTTCCACTTTCTCCTCTTAGAAATACAGGAGCTTCACTTTGAGCGACTTGATTGATGAGTTTTAAAAGATTTTTTACTAGGTAACTTTCGCCTATTATGGAAGAGGTCTTTTGGATTTTACCCTCTACTTCTTTTTGAAATTGGATGTCATGGAGTTTTTTTATTTTTTCCCAAAGTTCATCTACGTCTGCTGTTTTAGGTATGTAGTCAGATGCACCAGCCTTCATTGAGGCAACTATCATTTTTGTATCTTCACGGTTGCTAATCATTATTATAGGGATATCCTGTTTTATTCTTCTAATATCAGATAATAGTTCTATCCCAGATTTATCTGGCAACATTACATCAAGAAGCACTATGTTTGGATTAAAGTCGTTCACATTTTTTGTTAAAGATAGAGAATCAAATTGACAATATGTTTGTGCTCCTTTTTTTTGTAAAGATCTTGAAAGTAATTCACAAAAATCCTTATCATCATCAATCATCATTATTCTTACTTGTTTCAAAGAGGCCTCCATTGTTTTAAGTCTTTATAGCCTGATTTGTCAGTATTATAGGACATGATAAGACAATTTTGAACATATTAATATTATAGGTATCTATATAAGTATAAGTATTTAAGAAGTTTTTTGTTTTGGCATAGTTTCTGCAACTACTTATTTGTGCTGGAGGGCATAATATGACTTCTAAAGATGCAAACAAGGTTATTTTGATAGTTGATGATTATGAGGACGATAGACGTCTTGTAAGGAAAATATTGGAAAAAGATTCTTTTGTGGTTGAAGAGGCTTCTGGCTGGAAAGAGGCAATTTTTCTTATCAAAACTAAAAAAATAGATCTTGTACTTTTGGACCTAAGGATGCCAGATCTTAGTGGGTATGAGCTTTTAGGCGTAATAAGACGTGAAAAAGACAATAAAGAGCTTCCGGTTATAGTTTATTCCTCTGCGCCAAAGAACGAGGATGAGGTTTCTCTATATAAGCCAGATGGTTTTGTTAGTAAATATTCCTCTCCAAAAGAACTTGTATCCCAGATCAAAAAGATCTTTTCTGTGCAGTAATATCCAAACTACAGATATAAAGACATAATTATAATAATATGTTAGATTAGTGTATAAAGATGTCAGTGATAAAGGCTCTTATCCTGTGGGGAGGTCTTATAAATGCAAGAACAAACTAAAAAACACATAATGATAATAGATGATTCAATGGATGACAGGGCGATAGCTAAAAAAATATTAGAGACAAATAATTTTAAGGTAACAGAATCTGCTAGTTGGTTTGAAGCACTTGAATTTTTAGGTAAAGAAAATTTTGATCTTATCCTTTTGGACCTAAGTATGCCGGATATTGATGGCTTTGACCTTTTGGAAATCATTAGAAAAAATAAATCTAAAAAAGAACTTCCAATAGTAGCATATAGTTCTTATGACCGATCAAAGATAAAGGACAATAGCCAGATAAATGGTTTTATAGAAAAGTATTGTGCGCCAGAGGAATTTATAAAGAGTATAAACAAGATACTTGGTCTTTAAGCCATTCTGCAGCTCGTATTGCTCCTATACAAAATACGTCTCTGTTCTTTGCTTCATGTTTTATTTCTATTACCTCAAAATCTGATTCAAACCTTATTGTGTGCGTGCCCACGTGTTCATTTTCTCTTATGCTATTAATAGGACAAATAAAGCCTTCGTCCTCTATTATTTTGGCGAGCATTTTTGCTGTTCCACTTGGACTATCCTTTTTGTGTTTATGATGGAGATCTGTGAGTTCAACTTTAAATCCTTTTTTATTAAGATTAGAACTTATCTCTTTTAGACAAGGTCTTATTGCTTTTACACCGATAGAAAAATTAGAGCTTATAAGTAGGCTTGCTTTTTTATTATTTAATATTTTTTCTAATTCTTTGGTGTCCCAACTTGTAGTACCACAGATTATTTTTGCATCTGGTTTTATTTTTATAAGTTCTTTTATATTACTGAGTGCAGAATCTGGTGTGGTGAACTCAAAAAACACATCTACTTCATTCAATAAAGCAGGATCTACTTCAGCTATTTTATTAAAAACTATTACATTTGTTTTTATATTGGGGTCTTTCTTTGGGTCCACAATGAATAATAGCTGATGCTCTTGACCTAAAAGCCGTTCTATTCCTTGACCCATGCGCCCATAACCTATTATAGCTGTTCTCATGTGGCCTATTATATGCTATAATACCAATGCTAGTAATAAAAATATTGCTAATGCTAATAGCAATACTAAGGAGAGTAAAAATGGCTGACGAAAAAACTTTGATGGAAGAGATCGAAAGACTTAAGGCTGAGAACGAGAACCTTAAGACAAAAAAGAAAACTAGTGGAGAGATCTATTTCAAGGTAAGTGCCAAGGGTGCTCTTTCTGTTTATGGTTTAGGAAGATTCCCTGTTACTCTTTATAAAGAGCAGTGGGAAAGACTTTTTGCAAAACTTGATGATCTTAGAAAGTTCATAAAGGACCACGAATCACAGCTAAGAACTAGATAATTGGTGCGCAGGCTTTTTTAAGCCAGTCAAGCATGACGCGGTCTTTTATCATTGGTTTTAGCTTTTTAAGAACGATCTTGTGATATTTATTTATCCAATCCAGCTCTTTTTGGTCTAGCATTTTTATGTCTATTAATTCTCTCTCATAAGGACAATAGGTCATTTGTGATAATTTTAGGAATTTGTCCTTGTGTTTTTCAACAAAGACCATGTTCTCTATTCTGATACCATAGTGACCTTCTTTATAGTAGCCAGGCTCGTTAGAAAAGACCATTCCTTCATCTATGTTCATTGGTCTTAGTGGTGTTATACCAAACCCAGCTGTTTCATGAACACTTGTTACATAACCAACGCCGTGTCCAGTTCCATGAGAATAGTTTAGACCTGCTTCCCAAAGGAATTGTCTTGCTAGTGCATCAACATGATAGCCTTTGGTTCCAGCGGGGAATTTTAACATGTTAAGAGCAAGATGTCCTTTTAACACCCTCGTGTAATCTTGTTTTACTTTTGATTTTACTTTACCTACGGTGAAGGTTCTTGTTGCATCTGTAGTACCATCTG
>CAYPMK010000002.1:44587-49918 GCA_964411885.1 uncultured Bdellovibrionales bacterium | reverse complement strand
AGACTGTCCCTTAGACAAGCGTTGGACATCATTTTAATCTCAAAACTATTCTTTATAGCCTTCATTTTAGTTATAGGAGAAGTTTGGTATCGTATTTTTGCACTCGGATGTATATGGTTTAACACCCACTGAGAGACTTCATTTTTGTCTATCATTACGGTCTTTGATACAGACAATGATTCGAGTTCTTTTGCAAAACTATCATATGGTAGTAGTTTGAGATTGCTTGGTAATAACTTTTTATACTCAGGCGCTATTCTGTCTTTATCTATGAACCAATATGAATTTTTTGTTCCAACAACAAGATATGAGATCACAAGTGGATTATATTCTACATCAGTAGCTCTTGCATTCAGAGATCTTGCTATTGATTCTAGGTTAGACACTATATGAAGGTCACAAGCAGATTTTTTTAGTTCTTTTGCTATTGTTTTTAGCTTTTTTCCTACAGATGTTTTTTCTAGTTTTTTATTTCTTATTATTACAGGACTTTTAGGCATTGATGGTCTTTCTTCCCAAACTTCATCTATTAAGTTATTTTCCACGTATTTTATGGATAGATTTTTTTGTTTTGCTACCAAGTCTTTAAGTGATTCCATTTGAGCTATGGTCATTATCCTTGGATCTACGCCGATGGTTCCACCGTTTTTAAGTTCTTTTGATATCCATGTTATTTCGTCATTAAGGTCTGCAGTTACCAAGGTTTTTACCTGATACTTGAACAAAGAGTTCTTTAGTTCTTTTTTTACTTTTATAGCCTCTTTGCCATCTGTCCACAACATTGCCTTCTTCTTTGTTACAACTGTTCTACAATAAATACCGGTAAACCCTGTAAGGAACTTGTTTCTTAGCCAGAATGGGGGGATGTATTCGCTTTGATGTGGATCTGTTGATACAGTTAAATAAGCATCTATTTTATTTTCAGACATTAACTCTCTTAAATTAGAAAGGACCTTCTTATTCATGGTTTACTCCTTTGATGATTTAAACTATAACTTAAAGTTATGAAAAAGAAAATTATTAAATATTTTTTTGTGGTCTTGCTTTTATTTATCAGTGACGTTGCTATGTCTACTCAATTAAGGTCAGACGCTGAACGTTATGAGAGAGTAGAGTATCTACAAAGTCTAATAGACTCAATAAAGTCTGATATTACAGAAAAAGAAGCCCAAATAAAACAAGATACAACTCCACAGAGAGTTCACTATCTTAGTATGGAAATAGCAGATCTAAGGAATAGACTTGAAATAGCAGAAAAGGATTTTATAGACTATGCCGCAGATGTTTCTTTGTTCGAATCTCAAGAACTGTCGTCTGCACAAAGCAAAAGTTTGTTAGATGATTTTCAAGATGTTGTAACACCTTTGGTAAGTAGCCTTAAGCGTGCAAGTGAAAGACCAAGAAGGATAGAAAGGCTTAAAGCACAAATAGCCTCTCTAAATTCAAAGTTAAAACAAGCAGACAAAGGAATCGAAAGTATTGAATATCTTTTAGAGAGTGCAGAAAAGGAAGATCTTAAACAAAAACTCTCAGATGCTAAGTTAAAAGTAGTGAAGTACAGGTCTGATATTAATTTTAGACACGGTATATTACAGGATCAATTAGAAGAGGAATTAAAAAGCAATAAATCTTTTGTACAATCTGCAGAAGAAATACTCAGGGATTTTTTCTCTAATAAAGGAGAGAATCTTTTAATAGCGTTCTTAACGACACTTGTGGTATTACTCTTACTGTTCGCTATAGAAAAGTTCATATTAAAACCTTATCTTTATGTTTCACGATTTCACTTTATATCAAAACCGATAGAGTCGTTATATGGCCTTATGACGATAGTTATTGGTATTCTGGCAGGTCTTTTCAGCCTTTATATACTTGATGATTGGTTTTTGTTTACTTTTTTCTTGCTTTTGTTGGTTGGGATAATCTGGTCATTAAAACATCTTGTGGTTAGGTTTATGGATGCGATTAAACTAATGCTTGGTCTTGGTACAATAAAAGCAGGACAAAGAATAGTTTATGAAGGTTGTCCTTGGAGAGTTAAAAAGATACGCATGAACACCATCCTAGAGAATGAATTCTTAGAGGGTGGTGTAATGAACGTAGATATAACAAAGTTAATGGAGCTTAGTTCAAGAAAGATGCACAAAGATGATCCTTTGTTTCCTACAAAGAAAGGAGATTGGGTCATATTGTCTGACGGTATATATGGCAAGGTAGCCACACAAACGCCAGAACAAGTTATAGTTGAAGTGAATGGCGTTACACCAGCTTTTTATAGGACACAGGATTATCTTTCTTTAAGGCCACAAAATCTTTCTAGTGGTTTTGTTGTAGAGCACAGCATAGGTTTAGATTATAAACATCAAAAACAAATGACGGATATAGTTGAGGTGTTTAGCACTTCTATAAATGGTCTTGTAGCAAAAGGACTAGTTAAAGATAAAAAAGCGTTAAAGGATGTTAATGTATATTTTGCAAAAGCAGCCACTCACAGCCTCGATATTGGTTTTGAGATCCATTTTGATGGTGCTCTTGCTAGTAAATATAAACAAATTCTTGGTCTAGTACAAAGCTCTATTGTTGAGATATGTACAAAGAACAAATATGAAATAGCTTTTGAACAACTTAAAGTTTTTCTACCTCGTTAATTAGTGACTCTATGTATTTAAATCCTTTATTCCAAGTGGATTGGTCCTCAAGGTCTATCCCCATGGTCTTGAACTGTTCTTTTGGTGGGAGTGTAGAACCAAGAGCAAGGAAATCCATATATTTTTGTGGGAATGTTTTTTTGTTATCAAGGTAGTCTTGATACAAAGCTATTGTTGCAAGTTCACCAAAAGCATATGCATAAACATAGAATGGTCTCATGAAGTGAGGTATCCTTGCCCATTCGTACCTGAATTCTGGGGTCATTTTTACGGCGTTGCCAAATAGTTTGCCATATTCTTGTACAAATATATCGCTGAACTGTTCTGGTGTTAATGGTCCATTTTCACTAGCTTTGAATACAGCCTGTTCAAAATTACTGAATGCAGTTTGTCTAAAGACAGTTGCTATTATTCTATCTAGTTTTCCCATAATAAAGGCCCGCAGTTCTTCTGGATCCTTGCTGCGATTCTCTTTTATGAGTTTTGAAGCAAGTAACATTTCATTGAATACAGATGCTGTTTCTGCTGTTGCCATCGGCACGTTAGAATTTATTAAGCCCTGATTTTCTGCTATCAAAAGAAAGTGGACCCAGTGTCCTCCTTCGTGCGCTATAGTGGAGATATCCTCTACATTGCCTTGATAGTTTATAAGTACTACGGGAGGTTTTCCTTTACCGAAAGAATCACAGTATGCTCCACCTCTTTTGTTGTTAGACAAGGTTGCATGCACAAGACCGCATCTATACATGTTTTGGAATGCAGCACCAAAAGGTCCATAGAACTCATCAAAAGTAGCCTGTAGCATTTCCATCGCTTCTTTATAGCTGTGGTTTTTATGTTTTACTTTATCAGAGGTATAAGGGGCGTAAACGTCTGCATTATTAAAATCCTTGATGCCGAGTATTTTTGCTTTTAGCTTCCAATATCTTTGAGCAAGTTTGAAGTTTTTAGTTATAGCCTTATGCATAGAGGAAACAATCTTGTTGTCTAGTTGACTGCCTTGATTTCTTAGGTTTATCATTGGGTCATAACCACGACGTCCTTTTTCTATTAAGACCATGTCTTGTATTATTGAATTGTATATGTGTGCGTATACGTAAGAATCCTGACCGAACCTTGTTAAGAATGTTTTTGCGGCATCTTGACGTACTTTTCTATTCTTATTCTCTAAAAGATTAACCAGTTCTGTTAAACTATATTTCCTTTCTTTTTTATCGTCTGGGCCTTTAAAATCAAAGGTGTACTTTGATTCAAATATTTTTCTGAAATTAGACCACGCAGAGCTACCATTTATGTCTTTTTCTATTATTAATTCTTCTAATTCGTTGCTTAATAGGTGTTTTTTTGTTTCAGATACTTTGTTTATGAAATTTCTATATGTATCTAAGTCTTTTGATGCCAATACTGTTTTTTTATAATTATCGCTTGTTCTTGCCAATGTGTTCTCAAAGAAAGACAGGTTTTTTGCTATTTTGGCCATTATTATTTCTGCTTTTCCGTTCAATGCCTTTAATTTTTCATTATCCAAATTAACGTTATATGTGTTAGAAAGGTATCCTACAGGCAACACAGCTTCTTGCCAGATGTCCTCATATTCCTTTATAGCTTTAAGTATTTGCTTACTGTTAAGACTTTCTTTCTCTAAACTTGCTTGATATTTTTTCTTGAAATTAAGAGATTCTTTTTCTGAACGGTTAAGATCTGTAAAGATCTTTTTGTCGTTATAGTTGCTGTACAGAAAACCAAGATCCCATTCTGGCAGTTTGTTAGTTAGCGTTTGTTGTTTTATCTTTGAGCTAGCTACGTTGGGATAATCCTTAAAACAAATAAAGTTCTTCATAGAATCTCCTGCATTGATATTTGTGATCGTAAGAGCAAAATGAGCTATTATAAGTGTTCTTAACATTCATTAATCTCCTTTGTTGTTGCCATCTATGGTTATTTCTGCTTTTTCTATATTTTTGTCTTTCTTTTTCATTATACGGATCTTTAGATTTTGCCAAACTACGACGGTATCTTTTTTTGGAAGTACTCCGTTAAAAAGATTCATCATAAAGCCATTGAAAGATTGAAAATCCTTGTCTTCTGGAAGGTCTAGTTCATATTTTGTGTTTATATCATGAACGGTGTCTTCTCCATCCACAACAAAAGAACGTTCAGAGGTGGTATTATCCTCTGTGTCCTCTAGATCATGCTCGTCCTCTATTTCTCCTACCAATTCCTCAAGGATATCTTCCATTGTGATTATACCGCTGAATTGATTGTATTCATCTTTCACAAGGAACATCTGCGTCTTTTTTACTTTCATTAACTCTAGCACAAGGTCTACCTTCATGAATTCATTGGTCCAGAGTGCTGTTCTTAATATGCTAACTATGCTGTTCTCTGCTTCACATAGTTCTGTGTTGAGTAAAAAGTCCTTTGCATTAAGTATCCCAATAAAAGTTCCGTTGTCATTTACGACGGGGTATCTTGTGTACATGTCACGCTTTATTATCTCTGCCAGTTCTGGCATTTTTATATCTGCATTCAATACAGTGACTTTGTTTTTTGGTACCATGATGTTCCTTACTCGTAGCTCACTAAATTCAGAAACTGCTTTTAGAAAACTTCCCTTTGAACCTACAAGAGAACCTTCTCTTTGTGCAAGAGAGATAAAGAAATCCAGATCCTTTAATGTTAC
>CAYPMK010000002.1:31878-44487 GCA_964411885.1 uncultured Bdellovibrionales bacterium | reverse complement strand
ATCTAGTTCATATACCAAAGGTTTGCCTGTTGGTATCTCTAAGTTCGGTATATCGTCGTTACTTATATTTTCCAAGTATTTTACCAAAGCCCTTAAACTATTGCCATGAGCAGATATGATTATCTTTTTACCATTTTGTATCTGAGGAGCAATTTTAGTCTCCCAATATGGAATAACTCTTTCTATGGTGTCTTTTAGGCTTTCACAGAGGGGCTCACCCGGGATAATTTTATCTTTCTCTAGAGCAGGGGGGCGAGTGTCAAAACTCCTTCTCCATATATGTACTTGTTCATCGCCATATTTTCTTGCCATCTCAGTTTTGTTAAGTCCTTGTAGAGCACCGTAGTGTCTTTCATTTAATCTATAGTCTTTATAGACGGGTATTTTTAGCGACATTTGTTCAAGCACTATAGTTAATGTGTCTATTGCTCGTTTTAGAACAGAGGTAAATGCCACATCAAATACAAAGGCTTTGTCTTTTAGTGTAATGCCTGCTTGGATGGCTTCTGTTACTCCTTTATCTGAAAGAGGCACATCTGTCCAACCGGTGAAACGATTCTGTTTGTTCCACTCACTTTCTCCATGTCTCAATAATACTAATCTATATTCCATACTCATTAATTATGTGCTATCTTTTAGGAGTATTCTAACAGGTTTAAATCCTCTTACAAGGAGTAAAGACGATGAATGTAAAAAGCAAGCTGTTATTCAAGAAAAAATGTGCATGGGACGGGATAAAAGGCAAACAAGAAAAAGAGGTATTTGATTTTAGTGCTGAGTATAAAAAATTCATGGATGCATCAAAAACAGAAAGAGAAGCAGTGTTGCTTATAGAGGATATGTCCCTTAAACATGGTTTTAAGAGGATAAATTCCGCATCAAAGAATGAAACAAAACTTATTATATCGAACAAAGGTGTTAGCACAGCTTTATGCGTAGTTAATGATAAGAGTTTTAAGAACGGCTTTAATATAGTTGTTGCACATATTGATGCACCGAGGTTGGACCTTAAGCCCATCACCCTCTATGAATCAGAACAGATGGCTTACATGAAGACCCACTATTATGGTGGCATAAAAAAATATCAATGGGTGACGGTTCCTTTAGCATTGCATGGCATTGTAGTTAAGAGCGACGGCAAAAAAGTTAATGTGTGTATAGGAGAACAAGATGGAGATCCTGTTTTTACAGTTAATGACCTTTTAGTTCATCTTGCTCAAGAGCAAGTTTCTAAGCCAGCCAGCAAGGTAATAGAAGGTGAACAACTTAATATTTTAGTAGGATCCATTCCGCATAAATTTAAGAGTGGTTCAGAATCTGTTAAAACAGGGATCTTGGAATTCCTTAATAAAAAATATGGAATAAATGAAGAAGACCTTGTTAGTGCAGAACTCCAAGTTGTGCCTGCAGGCAAGGCCAGGGACATTGGTTTTGATAGAAGTTTTATTGGTGCCTACGGACAAGACGATAGAGTTTGTGCATATACAGCTTTAAAAGCTATTTTTGATGCAGGGAAATGTAAGCAAAATCTTTTAGCCTTGTTCCTTGATAAAGAAGAGGTTGGTTCTACGGGTACTGGTGGCGCAGATTCTAACTTGTTGATACGTATAGCAAGTCAGGTAATGGAAAAATATAAAGATAGTAATTTCTCCTCTGTAATAAAGGCGGTAGAGAATTCAAGGCTTGTTTCTGCAGACGTAACAGCTGGCATAGACCCAGAATGGAAAAGTGTTATAGAACCGATGAACGGCGCAAAAATGGGCTATGGTACCACTATAACAAAGTGTGGTGGTTCCAGAGGTAAATATGATTCTAACGACGCTAGTGCAGAATTTACAGCAAGTATAAGGAATGCTTTTGCAAAGGATGGAGTTAGATGGCAGGCCGCAGAACTTGGTAAAGTTGATGTTGGTGGTGGTGGTACTGTTTCAAGATTCTTTGTCTACTTTGGGCTTGAAGCAATAGACTGTGGCCCAGCGTTGCTTTCTATGCATTCACCATTCGAAGTAGCGTCTAAGGTTGATATCTATCATACATATAAGGCTTATCGGGCCTTTTTTAGACACTGTTAGCAGTAGAACACAAAGCTTGCTAAAAACACGTCCTCAGGTAGAATATACATTAGGGGTGTGTGTTGAAGAGCTCAAATTCAGATAATATTCATTTTGTAAAATTAGATATTAACGAAGATGTTATCTCTACCATAACAAAATACCTTGTTGATAATAATATTAGATCAGCAACGTTGAATGCCATTGGTGTAATTAAGGATATTGAAATAGGTTATTATGATCTTCATGCAGGAAAGTACCTTGTAAAGAAAATAGAAGAAGACATGGAACTTTTGTCTTTAACAGGTAATGTTGGTATTTTAAACGGAGAGATACATCCTCATATACACGTCGTTCTATCTGGCAAAGACCTTAATTGTATAGGAGGACATCTTCTTAAAGCAAAAGTTGGTGTTACTTGTGAGCTTTTTATTAATGCAAACAATATGGACCTTGAAAGACTTTATGATGATAATATTAAATTAAATCTTCTTACACCGTTAAAAGCGGGGGTGAAAAAATGTTGAAGTTCTTTTTATTGTTAGTGCTGACTACGAGTAATGGTCTGTTTGCACAAGATCAAGGCGTAGAAGAAATGGTAATAGATGTAGAGGATGATGTTATAGTCGGTGAATCCGGTATTTCATATCATCAACAAGAAGAAGTTCTTATATCGCCAGCACCAGCTCCAGTTGCAACAGCAACTACGACTCAGATGCCTACAGCAGAGCCAATACAATCTCCTGCAGCAGTACCAACTCCAGCAGTAGTACCAACGTCACAAACAACTCTTCCTGCTCAGTCTTCCTCTAAAAAAGGTGATGTGTATGAGTATGCCTACTACCCAAAAGAAGCAGAAGATGAGTCTTATAATTACAGTAAGGCAGAGGGTAATGTTAAAGCGGGTCAGCCCGGAGATTTTATATTCTCAATATATGGTGAGCTACTAAATTATAAGTCAGGCTCTAGTAATAAAGGTGGAGGTGGTGTTGAATTAGGTGTTCAGTTTAACCTTTTTAAATACATGAGCCTTGCCTTGACGAGTTCTATTGGTGCAAGAGAAGGCAATGAACATAAGAACAATTTGTATCCCCTTGGTTTAAGACTTGCTCCAAGGTTCAGGATATTACCGTGGCTTTTTATGTACGTAGATGCAGGAGCAGAGATCGCAAAAGTGGCAAAAGGTGATTGGGAACATCCTTTTTGGGTGTTTGGCGGTGGTTTGATGTTCAACATGGGATCTATGGATAAAAAGGCTGAATATAATTTTAACAAAGCCAGCTCTGTTAGAAGAACATTGTTAATAGTAGGGTTGGAAAAGATAGCCTCTCCAAACGTTACAACAGCTACACCAGATGCAATTGCTTTAAGAATGGGTCTTTCTTTAGAGTTCTAATTAAGACTTAACCAAATAGAGCTCCACTCTCCCATTTGGAGTACCTTATTTAGTTTAATTCCTTTTATAGATATAAATTCATTCAATACTTTGTTCTCTTCTTTATTTAATATCCCAGACAATATTAAGTCTCCCTTATGTTTTAATAAAGAAACTATATGTTGTGCATTGAGTATTAGAACTTCTGATATTATGTTGGCGACTATTATATCGTATTTGTTTTTTTCATCCTCTATTCCTTTTAATGTGGCTCTTGCGATCTTATTAACTTTGTTAATCTCAAAATTATCGTTAGCTACTTTTATTGCTTCTGGGTCGTTATCTATTGCTACTACTTTTTTTGAACCAAGCAGTACAGCTCCAATACTCAACACACCGCTTCCTGTTCCAGCATCAAGAAGTTTAGCGTTGGATATTTTATTGAGGTCTTTTTTATGGAGTTCTTCTAATAAAACGAGAACACTTCTTGTGGTCTCGTGTAAGCCAGTGCCAAAAGCAGATCCGGGATCTATTGTTATTACTATTTCATTGTTTTTTGCTTCATATACTTCCCAGCTTGGTCTTATTACAAACCTTTCACCAATCTTTTGAGGTTTAAAATGTTTTTTCCATTCATTTTCGTTGTTTGGGTCGTATTTGATATTCTCTATTAAGACAGAACCAGTAATCTTTTTTATATTCTCTACTAAAGGTAGTATGTGTGTTTTGTTAGTATCTTCACTGTAGACCTCTAGCTTTATTATCCATGGACTTGGTTCTGTTTCCATTATGCCAGTAATATTTGGCCATAAAGATATTTGCTCCATTACCCTTTCATAATCTGCAGGGTCCAATTCTATACTTATCTTAAGCCAATCCTTCATGATCTTGATATTATATTTACTACTTAAATATAACAATAATTAATAATTTTTTTTGTTACTAACTTGTAGTAGTATTTGGATATGAATCAAAAACAGCTAGGTCGTTTTCTAAGAAAAAAGAGAGAAGCCTTGTGTGTTACTCAAGGGGAGTTGGCTAAAAAACTAGGTTTTTCATCTTCACAATTTATCTCTAATATAGAAAGAGGTGTTTCTGTAATCCCTCCTTTAAGAATAAAAGAATATGCAGATAATATAGGAATGGATGGTGCAGAGCTGTCAGGATTGGTGTCGGAAGCCATTAATGATAAAACTATCAGGAAAACTGCCGGCAAACTCAATGTGGGACAACAAAAGCAGGATCCTTTTATAGAGGCTTTCACGTGTGCGTGGAGGACTGCTAGTCAAAAAGAAAAGGATTGTGTAAAAATAGTTGCTGAAAGAGTTTTGAATATTGATTATACTGAGTAAAATGAAGTTCGATCGCAGGAGGAACTGATGTTTATTATTTTTACAATTCTTACAATACTTTTATCGGGCACTTATTCTGAGTGTGTAGATAAAGAAGGTGTGCTTTTTAGATCTAGAAGGAATAATAAAGCTCCCATTACTTGGCAAGTAAGAAAATATATGCCAGTAGTTCCTGTTAACAAGATCGTATATAAAGGTGGCTGGCTCAAGATAAAGGATATGGATGGCGATATACACTGGGTTAAAAGTAAATTTATCACTACAGACTATCATTGTGTCGTCGTTAAAAATGGTCCAGCTCCTATTAAGACAGAACCTACTATGGAATCGCCAGATAAGTATGTAGAACCAGCAGAAAAATATGACACCTTTAAATTTATAGGTGCTGTAAAGGGATGGATAAATGTAGAGGATATCCACGGTGATACAGGCTGGATACCTTATGAGTATCTTTGGACAGACTGAGTCAATTGTAGAAGAAAATTAAAATGCCAAAAGTTTGTATAATAGGTGCTGGTTTGTCTGGCACTGAACTTGTTTTTCAGCTTTCAAAATTTGATATAGAGATGTTTGTGTATGAACCAAGGCTTGATCCTTTATATAAGGCGGGTGCTCATAAGAGTACTTGTTTTGCAGAATTGGTTTGTTCTAACTCACTGCGTAGTAATAAATTGCACACAGCAGCAGGTCTTTTAAAAGAAGAGTTAAGGTTATACGATTCTTTTTTGATCAAGCTTGCTGATAAACATGCTGTGCCTGCAGGTGATGCCTTGGCGGTATCGAGGGATGACTTTTGTAAAGAAGCTACAACACTAATTTCTCAATTACCCAATTTAAAGATTATAGCTAAAGAAGCAAATAACCTTAATGAACTTGCAAAAGAATTCGATGCTGTTTGTGTTTGTGCAGGGCCTTTGGCATCGAAGGGATTATCTGAGCAGTTAGCGAACATAACAGGAGAGGAATATCTTTATTTCTATGACGCAATAGCTCCATTAGTGGAAAGATCTAGTATTGATATGAATGTTTGTTTTAAGGCAGAGAGATATGGTATTCCGGGAGAGGAAGGAGCAGATTACATTAATTGTCCTTTGACCAAAGAACAATACTATAATTTTGTAGAAGAACTTATAAAAGCAAAAAAAGCACCTTTGCATGAAGGAGATGAAGGTGTTTTTTTTAGAGGCTGTATGCCCATAGAGGCTATGGCTGAAGACGCTCCAGATACTTTACTGAATGGACCAATGAGAGGAGATGGGCTTATAGATCCCAAAAACTATACCATTCCTTTTTCTGCTATACAGCTAAGACAAGACGACCTTAACGCCAGCGTTTATAATATGGTCGGTTTTCAAACAAGACTTGTTTACTCTGAACAAGAAAGGTTGTTTAGACGTATACCGGGTTTAGAAAATGCAGAATTCCTAAGATTTGGTTCTATGCATAGGAATACTTTTTTGAATGCGCCAAAGGTACTGAACCATGACATGAGCGTTAAGTTAAATGAGAAGATTTTTGTGAGTGGCCAGATCAGTGGTGTAGAGGGTTATGTTGAATCAATAGCGAGTGCCTTTTATACTGCTGAAGGTGTCCTTAATAAGCTTTTCAAAAGGTCTGTGCTTGAATTTCCTCCTGTTACTGCAATGGGCTCTTTAAAAAGACATCTTAGTGATGCGGATCCCAAAAATTTTCAACCCATGAAGATGAATTTTGGACTTTTGCCTGAACTTAGTCCTCTAGATAAGAAGCTGTTCTTGGAAAAAGGCAACAAGAGACATGAAACAAGACTTGCCTTGTCAAAAAGGTCAATAGCTTTACTTAAGAAAATTTTTGCTTAAGTTAAAAAAGGCAATTGACCCTTATTTAGAATTTAGTAATATGCACTTGTTTTTATCACACTAAAAGGGAGATAACTAAGTTGGTACCAAAAGAAGTATTTTTGACTAAAGGCGTTGGAAGACACAGAGAAAAACTCGCCTCTTTCGAGGAAGCTCTTAGATCAGCAGGGATAGCTCCATATAATCTTGTAAGGGTCTCTTCTATTTTTCCTCCTTATTGTAAACTTATATCGAGGAAGGATGGACTGAGCAAACTTAAACATGGTCAGATAGTTTTTTGTGTTATTTCTGAGAACTCTACTAATGAGCCAAATAGACTTATTGCGGCTTCTGTTGGATTAGCTCTTCCTGCAGACAAAGCAAGACACGGTTATATCAGCGAACACCATTCATATGGTCAAACAGACGAGATAGCAGGTGAATATGCAGAAGACCTTGCCGCAGACATGCTTGCAACTACTATAGGTATCTCTGTAGATGATAAATTACACTACGACGAAAGACGTGAATTATGGAAGATGAATAAAGAAATAGTAAGAACAATGAACATTACACAATCGGCTCAAGGCAGCAAGCATGGACTTTGGACCACTGTTGTTACAGCGGCAGTAATGATCATATGAGCTATAACGATTTTCTGGATTATGACAGGCCTTATGAAGAGGCTAAGTTCATACTTATACCAGCACCACTTGAACTTACGGTTAGTTACGGGAAAGGGACTTCGTTAGGTCCAGCGGCGTTACTTCAATCAAGCACTCAGCTTGAAACTTATGATATAGAACTTGATTCAGAGGCCGTATGTAGTTGTGTTCATACTTTAGAACCATTGGAACAGAAAGGGATGGATGCCTCAACATACATGGAAGAATTAAGGAAAATTGTCTCTAAGTGTGTGAAAGATAATAAGATCCCCGTCGTAATAGGTGGGGAACATAGCATAAGTTATGGTGTTTTTAAGGGTATAGCGGATATAAAAAAAGATTTTTCTGTACTACATTTTGATGCGCATCTTGATCTTAGGGATAGTTATGAAGGTTCTAAGTATTCACATGCCTCTGTTCTTAGAAGAATTAGGGATCATTCAGATAGAATTAAAAATATTACCGCTGTGGGAATAAGAAGTGTTTCTCCAGAAGAAGCGGCATATCTTAAAGAGATCAAAGATCACGAAGTTTTCTATGCTCATAAATGTCACGTGATTGATATAGCAAAAAAAGTCGCTGCATCTATATATAGTGATAGTGTTTATATAACGTTTGATGTAGATGCTCTTGATCCTTCTATAATGCCTTCAACAGGGACTCCAGAACCGGGTGGTCTTTTGTGGTATCAAACACTCGATATATTAAGAGAATCCATAAAAGATAAAAAGATTATAGGTATAGACATAGTGGAGCTTGCGCCAGATAAGGTGAACCATTATTCACAGTTTACTGCAGCAAAGCTTTTGTATAAAATGTTAGCTTACACTCTTGTATATGGGAAAAAATAAGGAGGAAGCAATGTCAAAGAAACTTATACTTTTTACCAACGATGAATCTCTTAGTGCTTTGTTCGCTGATTTTTTTAGTAATCATCCTTTTGAAGTCCATCTTGTTACAACACCACTTGATAATATAGATTTTACCAATTCTGTTAGTGTGCTTGATTATGATACAGATAACACAAATATGTCTGAACTATTGTCTAATCTAGTGAAGAAGAGTGGGCCTTCTAATAAGGTCATAGTTGCATCAGAGGATTGTGAAAGAAGGAATGTTACGGATACAGCAAAGAGGGGAGCAGACAGATTTGTTGTTAAACCCATAAATAAGACGAGAATAAAGAAATACATACTTCCATATATGGAATATGCAACCACTCAAACTACAGAGACTTCAACAGCGAGTTAATATGTTCTCTTGTTTTTTTATCCTGAGGATCTATTAGGGGTAGTGCTTTTTCCAGATATTGTTTAGCTAGTTCTTTGTTAAAATTAAGTAAAGCTACACCACTATCATAGTAACTTATACCCTTTTTACGTATATCTTCTGTTAGTTTTCTTGCCTTTCTGGTCGATCTATATTTTATGGATCTTTCTAGTTCAATAAGTGCATCGCTATAATTCTCTTTATTGTATTCATTAAGACCATTGCGGTAGTGTTTGTATGATCTGTTCTTTAGATCATCCTCAGATAATGGATTAGAATATAGACTGTGACTGAGGGTTATTATTAGTATAATGCACGATATTTTTGTCATTGTTATAATGGTTCTTCTGGTGTTTGTTGTTTTTGCTCTTCTAAGTTCTCAGGTGCTTCTACTTCTTCTGTGTTATCTGTGTTGGCCCTGAACCTTGGAGGCAGTCCTTTTATCCCTATAGGTTTTCTTATAGGGCCCCTATCTCCAAGTTCTTCGTCGTCGTATTCTTCTTGTTCATATTGATCATAGTCATCTATAGGAGTAGCTGGATTTGATTGTTCAAGTCTTAACCTTTCTAGTGTATCAAGATCATCTTCTAGACTAGGTGTTTCTTCTTCTTTTCTAGAGTTTTCTTTTATCTCTATTTTGTCTTTTTCTTTGATTATTTTTCTAGTTTCTCTTATTTGATATAGTGCCCTTGAAAAATCATATTTATTTACCCTTTTTATTTGTGGCACACGTTTGGCAAGTATTTTTTCTTTTTCTCTTTCATTAACTGCTATGTAGGCGTACATAACTATCAAGCCAACAAGAGTTATGAGTATGATATTTTTCAAGTGCCACCTCAGAGCATATACATTATACTTTAAAACAGGTGTCTGATAAAATAGTTTTAGTTAAAGGGGGTAAATATGTCTACTAGGGATAAGAACTACTGGAATTCTTTTTATAGCTCAGAAGCGGGTATTAAAGAGGCAGAGCATTCTTCTTTTTTAGCTCAAATGTTACCATATCTTAAAAAAGGCAAAGTTATGGACATAGCCTGTGGTACGGGAAGAAACTCATTCTATCTTGCAGATAATGGTTTTGACGTTGATGGTATAGATTTTAGTGACGTTGCTATAAACAAGTGCCTTGCGAGATCTGCGTCATTTAAGGGTGACAAAGATTTTAAGGCCCAATCGCTTGATTTTTTCCTTATGCCAATACAAAAATATGATAGCGTGATAATAATTGATTTTAAGGCTCCGGGAAGACTATTGGATGAATCTAGGAAGGCCCTTACAACAGGTGGGACATTGTTATTAGAAACGTATACATTAAACCATCTTAAGAATAAGCAGGGGATTGATATTCCTGCAGATGAGTGTTACAAACCATTCGAGTTGGCTCGCTTATTAAAAGATTGGAACATAATTTATTATGATGAAAGAGCTAATGGAGATGAATACAAGGTAAAAGCTTTGGTAGTAAAACCTTCTTATTAATGGAGAAGATATGGAACAGAAAGGTGGTATCCTTATAACGAGGACAGATAGAATAGGGGATGTTGTTCTTTGTCTGCCAGTAATAAGGACTTTAAGAAAAATCTTTCCTAATGAACCAATACATATGATGGTCTCTTCTTATGCTTACCCTGTAGTTGAAAATTATCCCGGACTTAGTTCTGTAATAAGTTATGAACCAGAGGACGATTCCCCTAATTATGTACCAAGGACAAGACAACTTGTACAGCATCTAAAAGATCTTGAAATAAGCGCAGCATTGATGTTGGTTTATGATCCTGAGGTTCTTGCCATAATTAAAAGAGCAGGAATTAAAAAACGTTTTGGCCCTCTAACAAAGATTGGTGCAGGAATGTTCTCTTATAAGTGGGATGCACAGCACAGATCCAAAGTCGATCATCATGAACTTGAATATAATCTTTTGTTACTAAGACTTTTGGGAATTAAGGATACTATGTTCGACACGACGTTGGACCTTCCTGTTCCGAGAGCTAATGTTCTTTCTGCTTTTGAAAAATTAAGGAACATAGGTTTTGACAGTCCAGAACACGGTTATTTTATAATACATCCCGGATGTGGTGATTCTGCAAAGAATTGGAGATATTCTTTTTATGCAGAACTAGCAAATAGACTTTGCTCGTCACTAAATATTCCATTGGTTCTTACTGGTACAGATAAAGAGGCTGACATATTAAACTCCATTAAACAACATGTTCGTGATGCAAAAGTATATAGTACTGCAGGGGCTTTATCGTTAAAAGATCTTATAGCCACAATAAGTGAAGCAAAATTATTTATTGGTCCTAGTACAGGCCCTATGCACATAGCCGCAGCTACGGGTGTTCCTGTTACAGCAATTTTCTCTCCCGTAAAGGTTCAGTCAGCAAGAAGGTGGGGTCCTTATTCTTATAACAACAGCGTCGTTGTAGCTCCAAGTAATATAGATTGCCCCGGCACTCTAAAGTGTCTTGGTAATAAATGTGAATATTTTGAGTGTATGGATATGATAAGTGTTGATGAGGTTTTTGATAAGGCGATGAATTTATATGAAAGAAGTGTTGGACAGATGGGGCTTTCTTTTACGGAGGTGTAACAATAGCATGCAGTTGAATGATATAAATAAACTTTTAGAGAAGATAACTAAGATTAAGATAATGGTAGTAGGTGATATTGGTCTTGATAGTTACATAGTTGGCGATGTTAAAAAAATAAGTCCAGAAGCACCAGTCCCAGTTGTAGACGTAAACGATAATTATAGTAGACTAGGTCTTAGTGCTAACGTTGTTAGTAATATAAGGGCTCTTGGTGCAGAATGTTCGTTGATAGGTGTGGTTGGTAATGATGAAAATTCAGAATTAATAAATAAGGAATTGGTTAAGATAGGCGTTGATCCATCTGGTATTGTTGTTTGTATGGATAGACCAACAACACATAAAACAAGGGTTTTAGCCTCAAGATTACATCATGTTGTTAGAATAGACAAAGAGGACAGGTCGCCTCTTGCGGATAAGTCAAGGGAACAAATACTTTCTAATATTAAGAAAGGTCTTAAACATTCTGACGCTGTTATAATGGAAGATTATGGTAAAGGACTTTTTAAGGCAGACCTTGGAGTAGATATAATAAATGAATGCATAAAAGCAGGCAAACCAGTATTTGTAGATCCAAGTAGATCAACAAAGGCGAACACATATAAAGGTGCTACTTTGTTAAAACCAAACATGGATGAAGCGAGAATATTGTCTGGTGTTGAAACAGATAATGAACACATGTTGTATGAGTGTGGTAACAAGTTGATGAAAGACCTTTCTCTTGAGCATCTTGTTATAACAAGAGGGAAAGAAGGAATGACTGTGTTCGCAAAAGGTTCTGAGCCAAAGACCATTCCAACTTTTGCTTTAGAGGTTTTTGATGTTTCTGGCGCAGGAGATACCGTTATTGCTTGTTTGGCTCTTGCAAGAAGTGCTGGTTTTAATATCTATGAAAGTGCTTTTTTTGCTAACTCAGCTGCGGCAATAGTTGTAGGCAAGGTTGGAACTTCTGTAGTTACACCAGCAGAGGTAATGGAATTTCTTAGAGAACACCATATAAAATGAGCAAGCCTTTTGAACCAAAAAAAGTTTTGTTGTTTACCGCTGTACTTGTATCTAAGGATCTAGACATAAGCAAGATCATGGATGTTCTTTCTAAAAAGATAGGCAGAATATTATTCTGTTCAAGGAAGATGGCTTTTATTTGGAGCGATTATTATCAAACAGAAATGGGTGAAGATCTAAACAGAGTTTTTGTCGTATATGAGAAAAAGATCAAAAGGGATGAATTGGTAAAATATAAAAAACTTTGTGACTCGTTAGAATTAAAGTATTCTAAAGACGACAAGAGGACTGTTAATATAGATCCTGGTATAATCACTCCAGAAAATGTAGTCCTTGCAACTAATAAAGCTTTTTTTCACAGGATATACATCAAGAATGGCGTATACGGTGAGTTAACTCTCTTTTATAGAAAGAACACTTATAACCCTATAGAGTATTGGACGTTCCCAGAGTATAGATCTTCATTAGTTGTCTCTTTCTTTAATAG
>CAYPMK010000002.1:24657-31778 GCA_964411885.1 uncultured Bdellovibrionales bacterium | reverse complement strand
AATACTTGACTTGGCAATATGGTGTTTGTCTTATAGAAATCTTCAGATATTTTTTCTCCAAGTAATTTTGTAAAACCTTTCTCTATATGTTGGTCCTCTATAAAATTGCCATTTTTGTCCTTTATCATGTCAGACACGTTAATAGGGATACCATATTTATCAACAGAGATTCCTTCATAATTTACGTTGTTGCCAAAGGGGTCAATCGGGTTGCCAAAGGTGACGTATATAGGGTTATTCTGCATTATGTTGTTCCAGATCTTTTTTAATGTTCTACCTAATATAGTAGCCTGTCTTGATACTCTTTTTAAGATCTGTCTTCTTTTGTCTTCTTCAAAATAATGTTCCAGTGCTAATTTTTCAGCTTCTGGTACTACGGTGTATGAGATTGTTACAGGCACTACATAGATATTAGATTTTGTCTTTCCTTCTTTTATATTGTTAATGAAAGCAGTAACTACAGTACCCAATAATCCTAATTTTAGTTTTTGTTCTATTTCTCCAGACCTTGATCTTGTTCCACCCGGATAAAAGATCGTATTGTAACCCTGTTGAAGCTGATATTCTGAATATTTCTTTAAAGTTTCTAAATATAGTTTGTTCTTTTTTCTTCTGTCTATTCTATAACAGCCGACGTTATTCATAACGTATTTTATTGTGAAACCTTTAAAGAGATTTAATCCAGCTCCCCATATTGGTGGATTAAGTCCAGCTGTATGCATCATATGTGCTATGACTATTGAATCAAAATTACTAACATGAGTTGGAACTATTACCAGAGATCCAAATTTTTCTAGTCTTTTTACAAGTTCTACGTTGCCTCTTATTATTATGCTGTTTTTTAATTCGTGTCTTCCTCTAAAGTTCTTAAAAAACTGTATCAATCCAAACGAATTCAACATGAAATTAAGTGCAATCGGTGAAAGTTTTTGTAAAAAATTATAAAGGAAATTATTGAAATTCCCGTGTATCTCTTCTGCATAATATTTAGTGAGCTTTTTTATCTCTTCATTAAGGACCTCTTTTTTGTTATCTGAGAGTCTTAACTTGGTCCTTATAGATTTTACGAACTTAAGTTTTTCTAATGCCTTGCTCTTGTTATCACGTTCGGCCTTTGCCAACTTTTTTTCTGTCTCAAGGCTTTCTTCCAATAATTTTGATAGGTCAGAGTTATCCCGGCTTAAGCTTTCTATGACCTTCTCGGGTATATAATCCTTTATTTTATTATCCAGCTTCGGTTTTTTTCCCATTGTTCGGCTATAATAGGAATTATAAGTAAAAATATCAAGCGCTTTTACCAGTATCTTGGCTTGACAGTTCTACTTGTTATTATTAATCTTTGCTTAA
Organism: uncultured Bdellovibrionales bacterium; assembly: GCA_964411885.1. Taxonomy (GTDB): domain Bacteria; phylum Bdellovibrionota; class JAFGOL01; order JAFGOL01; family JAFGOL01; genus JAKLHL01. The sequence goes on along the minus strand of CAYPMK010000002.1, from coordinate 30,431 downwards.
TTTATGCAACCCACACACAGGGGGATGTTCACATAATGTATTTTGATAAGATGCTTAATATGTTCTCTAACGATCTTGCCATCGACCTTGGCACAGCAAACACTCTTGTTTATGCTAAAGGACTTGGTATCATAGCTAATGAACCTTCTGTCGTCGCTGTTCAAAAGGACCAGCGAGGAATAAGAAGGGTGGTCGCTGTAGGAAAAGAAGCAAAAGAAATGCTTGGCAGGACCCCTGGTAGTATATTAGCTATAAGACCAATGAAAGAAGGTGTTATAGCCGACTTTGAAGTAACAGAGGCTATGTTAAGGTATTTCATAGCTAAGGCCCACACAAGAAGAACGCTTGTGAGGCCTAGAATAATGATATGTGTTCCTTATGGTATTACCGAGGTAGAGAAAAGAGCTGTAAGGGAATCTGCTGAATCTGCAGGAGCAAGAGAGGTATATCTTATCCAAGAACCTATGGCTGCTGCTATTGGAGCAGGGTTACCTATAACAGAACCCGGCGGCAACATGATCGTTGACGTTGGTGGCGGAACTACAGAGGTTGCGGTTATATCACTTGCAGGTATAGTTTTTAGTCGTTCTGTTCGTGTTGGCGGAGACAAAATGGATGAAGCGATTATAAATTACGTTAAAAGGAAATATAACCTTTTGATAGGAGAAAGGACGGCTGAGAATATTAAGATAACAATAGGTTCTGCATATCCCGGAGATCAAGTCGAGACCATGGAAGTAAAAGGCAGAGACCTTGTAGCTGGTGTCCCAAGGACTATAATAGTTAATTCTGACGAAATACGCGATTCATTATCTGACCCTATTAATGCAATCGTAGACGCTGTTAAGGTTGCACTAGAAAGAACACCTCCAGAATTGGCCGCAGATATAGTCGATAAAGGGGTCGTACTTACCGGAGGAGGATCTTTACTTAGCAATCTAGATATACTTCTTAGAGAAGAAACAGGACTTCCAGTAATGCTTTCTGAGGATCCTTTGACTGCGGTTGTTATGGGGTCAGGCAAAGCGTTGGACCAGATAAACAACCTCTTAAAAGGCGTTACAATAGAGTAGCGGATGTATAGGTTCCTAGAAAAAAAATACAAAGAACTTATTGTAGCGTTAATACTTTTGCTTGTTCTTATAACTGTAAATTCATTTCATAAAATAGCTAGAGATATAAGATGGTATGACAGAGCTGTTATATATGTTACATATCCGGCACAATATGTCCTTAATTCCGTCGTAAAGGGTACTGTATATTTTTGGGAGAATTATATACATTTAAAAGATGTTAAAAAAGAGAATGATATTTTGAACAAAGAGAACGCAGAGCTAAGATATAGGCTGCAAGGCTCATTAGAAATAGAATCAGAGAACCTTAGATTAAGAAATATTTTACAACTTAAAGAAAAAATAGATCTATCAACTATACCAGCAGAAGTTATATCAAGGGATGCGATGGATGTGTTTAAGACGGTAAGAATAAACAAAGGATCTGTGCAGGGTATAACACCATCGATGCCGGTTATAAGTTACGATGGTGTTGTTGGCCAAATAATGAGGGTGTTCCCAGAATATAGTGATGTACTCCTTATAACAGACCCTAACTCTACAGTTGATGCTGTAGTTGAAGAAACTAGATCAAGAGGCGTGATAGAGGGAACAGGAGCGGATATTTGTCGTCTAAAATATATGAACAGGTTGGATGATGTTAGAGTAGGTAACAGGATAATGACCTCTGGCATGGAACAGAGGTTCCCTAAAGGGATTTTAATAGGCATCGTTACAGATATACAAAAAAAGAATTATGGTACTACTCAAAAAGTAATAGTTGAGCCTAGTGTTGACTTTAATAATATAGAGGAGGTTTTGGTGGTTACTACCAGCCTTGCTTTATGAGATTAGAAATATCTGATATCTTAAACATAGCAGGTTTTACTCTATTTTGTATAATTGGCGTTTGCTTACAGACCACTTTTTTTGTTCTTTATGTTTCAAAATATTTAATACCAGATTTCTTAGGGTGTGTCCTAATATACCTGGCTATAAAAAGGAATTTACGAGAAGGTGTTCTATTTACTGTGTTCATTTCATATTTGATAAGTTTGAATTCTAGTTTTTCTTTTTTTGATTGTTTGTTATTGAACGCTCTCTCTTTTTTTATAGCAAGATATATTGGCCTTTATGTTTTTACAGGTACCACAAGATCTATAATGTTTGCAATACTTGTCTCTTTAATTCCGTCTAAATTAATACTTGCTTTTTTGTTGGGTTGGCCAGAGTTTTATTATAGTTTTATGATCCTTATTCCTTTTATGAGCACCATTTTATTAACTTCGGTGATTGCTCCATATTTATTCAAGTACCTCGTCTATTTTGATAGGCTTACGGGCAGAATAGAACCTGCTCATATAATAGAAAGGACAAGGTGGTCCTGATGCGTAGCAGTAAGCTTAGTAGTAGGGAAGATCTTTTTATATATGAAAAACGTTATCGTTATCTTTATATATCTGTAGGTGTTTTCTTTTTAGCAGTTCTACTTAGGCTTTGGTATTTACAGCTATATAGGGGTGATGAACTTTATTTTTATGCTGAAAAGAACAGAATGTGGGAGGAAAAAGATCGGGCACCAAGAGGGATGGTGTTTGATAGGAATGGCAAACTACTAGTAGATAATAAATTATCTTTTGATATCGTTATAAGACCACAGTTTATTCAAGAGCAAGAAAAGACAATAAAAAAATTATCGTCGTTGTTATCTGTGCCAGAGGATGACATAAAATTTAGGTTGTTAAAATCAAAGAATAAACCTTTGTATTTTCCAGTAGTGATAGCAGAAGATGTTGACAGGGATAAACTTGCTTTGATTGAATCAAATAAATTGTTCATTCCCGGTGTAGACGTTGTGGTTAATAACAAACGAACGTATCTTATGGGAGAAGCAACGGCTCATCTTATTGGCTATATCGGAGAAGTTAATAGAATAGAAATGAACAAGCTTAATTCTGCTTATGATATGCATGGTAGAAAGCTGTACATGGGTGACAGCATTGGTAAGTTCGGTCTCGAAAAAGTTTGGGATCTTGATCTTAGGGGTGTAGATGGAGCAAAATATGTCGTTGTTGATGCTAATGGTAGAATGAGAGGACAAAAGGAAATAGAAAAAATATTTGGTAAAGTAAGTAATACAGAAAGTGAGCCGGGTAACAATCTTGAGCTTACAATAGATTCAGATCTTCAAAATATTGCATACAAATATTTTAGTGATTTTAACAGGAAGGGTACGGTTATTGCGCTGGATGCGAGGAATGGCGACGTTTTGGTAATGTTCAGCTATCCGGGTTTTGATCCAACTGTTATGTCAAAAGGTGTTACTCCAGAAATTTTGAAGGAAATAAGATCTAACCCTTTCAGACCTTTCTACAATAAGAATATACAAGATCATTATTCTCCTGGCTCAACATTTAAGCCACTAGTCGCTCTTGCTGCATTAGAAGAAGGTTTGGCTGAGCCAGATACCATAACCCAGTGTCTTGGTAGATTGTGGTTTGGTAATAGATACTTTCACTGTCATAAAAAAACAGGTCACGGGAACATAAACCTTCATGACGGTTTAGTTAAGTCTTGCGATATAGTTTTTTATAAACTTGGTATAAAACTTGGGGTGGATAAGGTTCATAAATATGCAACCATGCTTGGTTTAGGACAAAAGACAGGTATAGATCTTCCCGATGAAACAAAAGGCTTAATGCCATCAACGTGGTGGAAGCTTAAGAACGTTGGATATAAATGGATGCCGGGAGAAGATCTTTCTATGGCCATAGGACAGGGTTATGATCTTGTTACGCCACTACAACTTGTTAATCTTTATGCTGGCATGGCTACTGGTTATGTTTATAGGCCTCACGTCGTAAAAAACATAAAGGATGTAGATGGTAATATTCTTTGGAGCTCCAAAAAAGAGATTCTTCATAAAGTTGATATTAAGCCAAGCACTAAAGAGTTTTTGATGAAATCTTTATGGGGTGTTGTTAATGAACAGAGTGGTACTGCATGGTGGTATAGATTGCCCGGACTTGATATGGCAGGCAAAACAGGTACGGTTCAGCTGTATGGCATATCAGCCTCTGATATATATAAGAAGTGTGAAAATCTACCGGAGATAAAAAGACATCATGGTTGGTTTGTCGGTTTTGCTCCATATGATAAACCAGAGATAGCAGTTGCTGTAATAGCAGAGCACTCTTGTCACGGTAGTAGTGGTGCAGCACCTTTGGTTAGAGATATAATAAAGGCATATCACGATAAATATGGCTTTGAACGAGAGAGGACTATCAATTGAAATACGTTCCAGAAACATTATTAGAGAAGATAACGAAATATGATTTTAGCGTTGTATTTTTGAGCATATTACTGTGCGGTATTGGCTTGTTCAATATATATAGTGCAACAAGTAGTAGTATTGTTCAGGGTGTAGAGGGCCTTTTTGCTCGTCAGTTGATATCGGTGGGGATAGGCCTTGCCATAATGATAATACTTATAATGGTCGACTATAGAAAACTTGGATATCTTCCTTATATACTTTATGGAATGAGTATTTTGTTGTTGTTAGTAGTTCTTGTAATGGGTCGCTCTGCATATGGTGCAAAAAGATGGATAAGTTTTGGATTTATTAATCTTCAGCCTTCTGAGTTAGCAAAATTCTCTACTATATTTTTGTTAGCAAAATATTTTACCAGCGACATTAATGTAGAGGGATATAGCCTTAGGGATCTTCTTTGGCCTGCATTAATGGCGTTGGTACCAGCAGGACTTATAATAATACAACCAGATCTTGGAAGCGGTCTTTTGCTTTTAATATCTGTTTTTAGTTTGTTCCTTTTTGTGAAAATAAAGAAGAGCAGCATTATACTTCTTGTAATAGTAGCGTCTATAGGCGCACCACTAACGTATAGATTCGCATTAAAGGATTATCAAAGAAAAAGGGTTATGACCTTTATTGATCCGAGTTTGGACCCAAAGGGTGCTGGTTATAATTCATTGCAGTCAAAGATAGCTGTTGGCAGTGGAAGGTTAACTGGTAAAGGCTATATGAAAGGAACTCAGACACACTTAGATTTTCTTCCAGAGCATCATACAGATTTTATTTTTTCTGTGCTTGCAGAAGAACATGGTTTTTTGGGTAGTTTGTTCTTGCTGTTGTTGTATGGTTTATTGTTTCTTTCTGGCGTAAGAATAGCTTCTAGGGCAGGAGATAAAATGGGTGCTCTTCTTGCCGTGGGATTTACAGCAATGCTTTTTTGGCAGGCATTCATAAATATGGGTATGGTTATAGGCATCATGCCAGTCGTTGGAGTTACTCTTCCCTTTATGAGTTATGGTGGATCTTCTATAATAATGAGTTTTGCCATAATAGGTATTTTACAGAGCATTTCAATAAGACGTTACATGTTCTAGTTTTATGTTGAAAAACTAAGAGTTATTTAATATACAAGTGTTTTGCTTGTCTGCCTTTTATTCAATATGCCGGCGTGGCGGAATTGGTAGACGCAGTGGACTCAAAATCCACCGGTAGCAATACCTTTCCGGTTCAAGTCCGGACGCCGGTACTTTTACTTCGTCTTTTTGTTTTATGCTTTGTCAGCCTCTGTCGCAAATCCTCGACGTATGTCTGTATACGTCTGTGGTTTGCTCAGTCGGCTTCCTCGCCTAAAACAAAAATACTCGTAAAAGTTACCTTAAACTCGTTTTCTAAAGGGCTTTTCTAACTAC
>CAYPMK010000002.1:0-24557 GCA_964411885.1 uncultured Bdellovibrionales bacterium | reverse complement strand
CGTTCTCAAGTATAATCTACGTTAACCCAATGGCTACAGGTTTGAACAATGGTTTTACTTGGGATGATGCTTTTGTTAGTTTGGATTTTGCTTTAGCTTTTGCTGATGATGGCACAGAGATATGGTTGACAGCGGGTACATATTATCCATATTCATATAATGGGATTGACCCCGGCAGTCCAGAAAATCCAAGACTAAAGCACTTTAGTTTAAAGAAAGGCGTTGCAATAATCGGAGGTTTTATTGGTGTAGAAACAGATTGTGCGCAAAGGGATATTGTACTCAATGAAACTATTTTAAGTGGTGATATAGGAGTAATAGGTGATACTTCTGATAACTCCTATCATGTATTCTATCACCCCACAGGCACTAATGTTGATTCTACTGCTTTGTTAGATGGTATTACTATCCAAGATAGTAATGCCAATGGTTCTGGTGACCATAAGAATGGCGGTGCTATCTTTAATAAGGACGCTGCACCAAGTATAAAAAATGTAATTTTTAAAAATAATGTGGTCTCAAACTACGGTGGTGCTATATACAACGAGAATATATCTGACGTTAATATTAATGGATCTACTTTTCTAACCAACAAAGCTAGTTCAAGAGGTGGAGCAATTTATAATAAGACCAGTACTGGACAGATCTCTAATTCTATTTTTCAGGCTAACATAGGTGTTCCGGGCAATTCAAATGCCGCTGCTATTTATAATGACTATAGCGATTTTACTATTTCTAGCTGTGAGTTCAATGACCACGGGGTTGGCGGGAGTGATTATGCTGTGATGGGAGGAGTAATTCTTGATTCAAATGGTTCACTTACTATAGAGGATTCTATTTTTGATAATAATCATGGTAGTTCAAGTGGTGGTGTGGTGTTCTCTAATTTATCAAACCTTATAATAAGTAGGTGTCGTTTCCTTACGAATAGAGTTGGTTTTGATGGTGGAGCTATATATGCACAAGGGCCAAGTAATTCATTGACTATAATAGACAGTTTTTTTATTGGGAACTATACTACTAGCAGTTCTAACGGTGGAGGAGCTTTGGGCCTTTCCAATTTGGGTACTGTAGATATTTCTGGGACTGTCTTTGCAAAGAATACATCCACAGGACAAGGTGGTGCAATTAAAGTTGATAAAGTTTCATCTATGTCAGCCTCTTATTTAACCTTCTATGATAACAGAAGCACCTATGCAGGCGGAGGTAACACTTATGGTGGTGGAGCTATTTTTGTTTACACACAGTCGCTGGTTAATATCTCAAAATGTATCTTTTGGGAGAATTTGGCACAGGCGACAAATAGAGGTAATAACGTAAATATAGGTGAGCTAACTTGCACAGTTAATATTGAGAATTCAGATATAGAGTGGGATGCTTTTTTGGCTGCTAACAATTTAGGTGGTAATATATTTGCTGATCCAAAATTTTTAGACGTAGATAATGATGAATATAACCTTGATCCTACTACGCCTTGCTTAGATATGGGTGCTTTCCCAATAATATGAATAAAATCCCTTGCCCATTGAACCCTTGAATAATTCATTAACTAGCGTTACTATTATGGTGTTCTATGTTTTAAAAAAGGGAGGGGTGTTCATGGAAAACCATTTGTTAAGATGGAGTGATGCTATCATTTTAGCACTACAGAATTTTGCTAACGATGTTATTCTATCATTACCAGGGATACTAGCTGCTATTATCGTTCTTATACTTGGCTTGTTACTGGCTAAGTTCCTTGGACGTTTAACAACAAAACTTATAGCAGTTTCAAGATTGGACCTTTTACTAGAAAAGACCGTAAACATGCAGAGTCTTAAAGAGAAAGGAGTTGAATTAAAAGCTTCATCTATTTTAGGTTGGGCCGTTAAGTGGTTCTTCATAATCGTAACATTCATTGCAGTAGCGGATATTTTAGGCCTACATCAATTAACTAATTTCTTTAGAATGGTTGCGATGTACGTGCCTAATGTAATAATAGCCATATTAATACTCCTAGCAGGTTTTATACTCGGCGATGGGTTAAAGGGTCTTGTTATAAAATCAGTAGAAGTATCTAGTATTTCAAAGTCTTTGGCAAGCATGCTTGGCAATGTTTCTCGTCTTGCTGTGATAGTTTTTGCAGTAATGGCTTCTTTGAACCAGTTGGGCATAGCTTCTGATCTTATAAAAATATTATTCACTGGTGTCGTTGCAATGTTAACTATTGCTGGTGGCCTTGCAATTGGTCTTGGCGCAAAAGATCACGTTCGTGAGTGGTTAGATAAAATACGTAAATAACTCTATATTTTTTATTAAATAAGCAAGGGGTGTTATCTATTTATATTTAATAGATGGGTAGCACCCCTTGTCTTTATAACTTTCATGAATAATTGAATTTGCAAAGTTCTAGTTTTGATGTAGAAAAAACCTATAAATGTGAATACCTTGGAGGTTTTATGCGTCTTATAAATCTTTTCTCTGTTATAGGTTTGATAATTGCTTCTTACTTTGCATATTCACAGTTCTATATAGGAACACCGGGTGCTTCTTATTACCCAGTGGCAACTGGAGTAGTGCTATCAATAATATTCATTATTTCTTACTTGGTGAGCCTTTATAACTCAAGCTCGTCTTTTCTTAGAATAACAGCACTTTGTTTTGTGTTTGCCGGCGTTATAATTACCTCGCTTTATTCTATCTTGGTGCTACTTGGAAGAGCAGACTATCCAACCATGTTTGGTGTGCCCGGAGCTTATATAGAACTTACAGTTTGCTTTATTTTAATGCTTTTCTGGAATAAACAGCGATAGTCTTTGATATGTCTAATGAACATTTATATTACGACGTAGTTATAATAGGCAGTGGAATAGCAGGGCTTAATACTGCTATATCTTTTGATGCTTCAACAAAGGTAGCTCTAATAACAAAAACAAAACTTGGTGATGGCGCATCACAGCTTGCTCAAGGTGGTATTGCCGCTGTATCTTCAACAAATCAAAGTGATTCTTTTGATTCACACATAGATGATACTATTAAAGCTGGAGCTGGTCTTTGCAATAAAGAGGTAGTTGAATATTGTGTCAAGAACGGTCCGTCTGCTATACAATCTTTATTAGACGCTGGTGTTAGTTTCTCTTTAAGAGAATTTTTGGAATCTACGGAATATGACCTTACAAAAGAGGGTGGTCATTCACACAGAAGGGTGTATCACAGCGGAGATATGACCGGTGAATCTATGATAAGTAGTCTAACAAATAAAGTTAGATCTAGTGACAATATAAAAATATATGAGAACCATACTTCAATAAACCTTATTACAGATGATGACGGTACTGTTATAGGTGTTTATGTCTTAGATAATTCAATAAAACAGGTAAAGACTTTTGTTAGTAATGCAGTTGTGCTTGCAACAGGCGGAGCAGGAAAGGCGTATCTATATACAAGTAACCCCGACGTCGCTACAGGGGACGGTATAGCTATGGCGTACAGAGCGGGTGCACAAATATCCAATATGGAGTTTTATCAGTTCCACCCAACTTGTCTTTACCATCCAGATGCAAAGAATTTTCTTATTAGCGAGGCTGTAAGAGGAGAAGGTGGTATATTAAGGCTTAAGAACGGCGAACGTTTTATGGAAAAATACGACGAAAGAAAAGACCTTGCTCCAAGGGATATAGTTGCACGTGCAATAGATAGAGAAATGAAAAAGACCGGCGCAGACTGTGTTTACCTCGATGTAACCCATCTTGATCACGATTTTATAAAAAATCGTTTTCCTAATATCTATGCAAAATGTAAAAAATATGGTTTTGACATGACTAAAAACCTTATTCCAGTTGTGCCTGCCGCTCACTATTGTTGTGGTGGTGTTAAAGTAGATATGGATGGAAAAAGTAGTGTTAAGGGGCTTTTTGTATGTGGAGAAACAGCTTGTACAGGGCTTCATGGAGCTAACCGACTTGCCTCTAACTCACTGCTTGAGGCCATGGTGTTTTCAAAAAGGATTGCAGAACTTTTAAATAAAGAACTTAAAAAAGGTAAAAAAATAAAAAAAGTACCAGTATGGGAGTCTTCTTGGACCAAAGTCCCAGAAGAAACCATCCTTATTCATCACAACTGGGATGAATTAAGGCGCACAATGTGGAACAATGTTGGTATAGTTAGAAGTATGGACAGGCTTATGAATGCTTTAAAAAGAATAGAAATGATAAAAGCAGAAACAGAGGCCTACTATTGGAAGTATGAATTATCTAAAGATCTTATAGAGTTAAGGAACATTGTTACAGTTGCAGAAATAATAGTGGTGAGCGCGATGTCTAGAAAAGAATCTAGAGGTCTTCATTACATAACTAATTTTCCACGTTCTAACGACAACTTTTTGAAAGATACAATTTTAATAAGATAAATATTTGCCGTATTTTTTTTGCCTGTTTTGTGTTATACTACGACCTCCTTGGAGGTCTTATGGATCGGGAAAGGACCCTAGTCCTTATTAAGCCTGATGCAGTAGAGCGAAACCTTGTAGGCCCCATAATAAAACATTTTGAGAAGAACGGTATATTTGTGCGTGCAATTAAAATGACCAAACTTAGTATTGATAAGGCAAAGTCCCTTTATGCCGAACATGAAGGAAAACCATTTTACAGCGACTTATTAAAATACATCACATCAGGCCCGATAGTAGCTGTAATAGTAGAGGGTTCAGACAGCGTGCAAAGAGTGCGCTCACTCATAGGTAACACTAATCCAGACGAAGCAGAAGATGGTACTATAAGAAGATTGTACGCCATATCCAAACAAAAGAACTCAGTTCACGCCAGTGATTCGCCTAATTCAGCCGCTAAAGAGTTGGACTGCATTTTTAATACAAGACTTGCAGTTTAAATTCCTTTAGGGGTTTTCTAAAATGATAAAAGAACTTAACGCCTATGTGGCGTTGTCTATTATTCAAATGCCAAGTGCTGTTAAAGTTGGGCTTCTTAAAAAACTCAATTATAAAGCAGAATTACTTTTCTATGACTGGAATAATACGCTGAACGAATTCTTGAAATGGAAAAATAAATTCTCTAGTTTTTCTGATTGGTCCTTGGTGGAAAAGATCATAGAGGAAAGTTATGTTAGTAAGGCTAGTATTGTTACAGCTGCGTCTTCTTTTTACCCAAACATACTAAAACAAACACCAGATTATCCAGTACTAATGTTTTGCAAAGGAGATATTGAACTTTTGCAAAAAAAGAGCCTGTCTGTTGTTGGAACTAGACGCATTAGTGCCTATGGTAAAATTGTAGTATCAAGGTTGGTACCCGAACTATGCAGAGCTGGTTTTTGTATAGTGAGTGGTATGGCAACTGGAGTTGATTCAGAAAGTCACATAAGAGCATTAGAAAGTAAAGGTTCTACCATCGCTGTACTAGGAAGTGGAATTAATACTCCTTTTCCTACAAGCAATAAACGTCTTTATGAAAGTATAATTAACGAAGGACTTGTTATTTCTGAATTTGCACCTAACACTCCGGGTTTTAAAGCTAATTTTCCGATGCGGAACAGAATAATAGCAGGCCTTAGTGATGGTACACTTATAGTAGAGGCAGGCATGCAAAGTGGGAGTTTAATAACAGCGTCTATAGCAGTTACTTATTCAAGGGATGTTTTTTGTGTTCCGGGACCCATTAATTCTGTATTATCTGAAGGAACTAATTCTTTAATAAAAAAAGGAGCCGTTCCAGTGTGTTCCAGCGACGATATTTTTGCTCATTATAATATGTTATTCAATACCAAGATACTAAAAATTAAAAGAGAACAAATTTCTGACGGAGCCAGAAAGATGCTTGGAATGCTTGATACACAAGGCTCTAGCGCTAGTGATCTGTTGTGTTCAAGTGGTCTTGGGCCTGCTCAACTTTTTAAAAACCTTGAAGAACTTGAGCTTAGTGGTTATATTTTTAGGGATGCTTTTGGGATTTATCACTTGAACTAATTTTCAAGAGCTGTTATATCAGCTCAGCTTTTAAGGTGTGTTTTGGAGGATCTAGTGGCAGCAAAAAAATCATTGGTAGTAGTGGAATCGCCTGCAAAGGCAAAGACCATAAAAAAATATCTTGGTAATAATTATACCGTGAAAGCCTCTGTGGGACACGTTATGGACCTTCCAACCAAAGAACTTGGAGTAGATGTAGATAAGAATTTTACTCCAACCTATGTAATAATGAAGGGTAAAAAAACAGTTTTGGAAGAAATAGCTAAAGAGGCTGGAAAGGTCGATGAAATATATCTTGCTCCCGACCCTGATAGAGAAGGAGAGGCCATTGCAAAACACCTTTCAGATTATATTAACAATAAGCTAAAGAAGAATAAAAAACCAATACACAGAATATTGGTCAACGAAATAACATCAAAGGGTGTTAAAGAGGCTATCTCAAATCCTCATGATATAGATCTTAATATGTTTAATTCACAACAGGCTCGTAGAATACTAGACAGGCTTGTTGGTTACAAGATAAGTCCTATACTTTGGAAAAAGGTAAGAAGGGGCCTTTCTGCAGGAAGAGTTCAGTCTGTTGCAGTAAGAATAGTAGTTGAAAGAGAAGATAAGATATTGGCCTTTAAGCCAGAGGAATATTGGTTGATAGAGGCTGAATTTGGAGTTTCTAAGAATAAGATAGTAGCAAAACTTTCAAAAATAGACGGTAAAAAAGCAGAAATAACAAAACAAGAGCAAGCAAAAGAGGTGGTAGGAGCTTTAAAGGGAGCAAAACCTTTTATCTCTGCTATAGAGAAAAAAGAGAAGAAGAAAAACCCACTACCGCCATTCATTACCAGTAAACTCCAGCAGGCGGCTTCTGCAAAGCTAAGGTTCACACCAAAAAGGACCATGGCTATAGCGCAGTCTCTTTACGAGGGTGTAGAACTTGGTGGAGAAGGTGCAGTTGGTCTTATAACATATATGAGAACAGACTCTGTAAGGATAAGTCCAGACGCACAAAAAGCCGCTCTTGAATATATAAAGAATGAATATGGCTCTGAATATGTTCCTGAAAAACCTAATTTCTACAAAACAAAGAATTCGGCACAAGATGCACACGAGGCTATAAGGCCAACAAGTATGGATTATGCTCCAGAGAAGATAAAGAAAGACCTTACTCCAGAACAATTCAAACTTTATTCGCTGATATGGAATCGCTTTCTTGCTAGCCAGATGGTGCCAGCTGTTTATGATCAAACAGGTATAGATATAGTCGCTAAAGGTTCAAACAACAAGGAGTATACTTTTAGGGCAACGGGGAGCGTTCTTAAATTTGCAGGATTTGAGAAAGTTTATATGACAGACTCATTGGAAGAAGAAACAGACGAAGAAAAGGCAGAGGGACTTTTGCCAGAATGTTCAAAAACAGACTCTGTTTCTTTAGACAAGATAAATACAGAACAAAAATTCACTCAACCACCAGCAAGGTTCAGCGAGGCATCTTTGATCAAGGAACTTGAAGAAAAGGGTATAGGCAGACCTTCTACTTACGCTTCTATTATATCTACTATACAAGATCGTGGTTATGTTGAAAAAGATGCTGGCCAATTAAAACCAGCAGAACTTGGTAGGATGGTGAACGAACTTTTAATAGGTTCTTTTGCGGACATAATGGATGTTGAATTTACAGCAGGTTTAGAAGATAAATTAGATGGTGTAGAAAAGGGTGACGCAGATTGGGTGGCTGTACTAAAAGCTTTCTATAAGGATTTTGCTAAAGACCTTAAAGATGCAGAAAAGAACATGAGGAACGTTAAGAAAGAAGAAACAGCAACGGATGTTATTTGTCCTAAATGTGGAGAGAAAATGGTAATAAAGTGGGGAAGGATGGGACAATTCCTTGCCTGCTCCAAATATCCAGAATGTAAAACTACACGTAATTTTACAAAACAGGATGATGGCGATATTAAGATACAAAAAGCAGAAACAACGACTGAAAAATGTCCTGAATGTGGTGGACCTATGCTCGTTAAACAGGGTAGGTTCGGAAAATTCATTGCTTGTGCGGATTATCCAAAATGTAAAGGTACTAAGTCTTTCACTACAGGTGTTAAATGTCCTGAATGTGAGAAGGGTGAACTTGGTGAGAAGAGGACTAAAAAGGGAAAAACTTTCTACAGTTGTTCGGAATATCCGAAATGTAAATTTGCAATATGGAATAAGCCTGTGGCCAGAACTTGCTCAGAGTGTGGTTTTAAGGTGATGGAAGAAAAGAAAGATGAATATGTTTGTGCCAACAAGGAATGTGGACACAAAGAACCTAAAGAAGAAAAATAGTTTTTAATTAAGAATCGTATCTTACTAATGATTCTATTTTATAATCTCTTAGTTTGTCTCTGCCGTTAAGGAAATTAAGTTCTATTACAAACATTAGCCCAGAAACAGTAGCCCCACATTCTTTTACAAGTTCAGCGGCGGCATTGATGGTTCCACCTGTGGCAAGAAGATCATCAACTATTAATACCTTGTCGCTTTTTCCTACAGCATCCTCATGTATCTCTATTGCGTCCTTTCCATACTCAAGTGTGTATTCATGGCGTTTAGTCTTGTAAGGTAGTTTTCCCGGTTTTCTTAGTGGTATGAATGGAACTCCAAGACGTTGTGCAAGAGGGGCTCCAAATATAAAACCTCTGGACTCTATTGCCGCAAGTTTTGTTATGTTCATACTTTTTGCCTTTGCTGTCATTTCATCTAATATATTCTTGAATGCATCTGCATTACTGAGCAATGTAGTTATATCGTAAAAAAGTATTCCCTTTTTTGGGAAATCAGGGACTTCTCTTATTATTTTTTTGTAATCCATAGTGTCCTCCATATTTTTAAGTATTCTAGTTTTTAATAATTATATGTCAATAAACATGATGAACGGTATGACCGAGGTGGTTGAGAAAAGTATTTTTAACTGCTAAGCTAGATGTGTATGAACGATAAGCTAAGACAAATATTAAAGACTGCACCAGATGCTCCCGGTGTTTATATGTTCAAGCATGCTAACGGTGCTGTCATATATGTAGGAAAAGCTAAATCAATTAAGAACAGAATGAAATCCTATCTTAATCCTGACGATGCTGATGGACCAAAATTAAGAGTACTTGTGGCAAATATTAGTGATGTAGAATTCGTAAGGACCAGTACAGAATTTGAAGCGTTGGTTTTGGAATCCAGTCTTATAAAGAAATACAAACCACGTTATAATATACTTCTTAAAGACGACAAAACTTTTCCTTATATAAAGATAAACAAAAAATTAGAGTGGCCAAGAGTTCAAATAGTAAGACGTGTTACTGATGATGGTGCGATGTACTTTGGACCATATACAAGCTCTAGGTTCCTTAATAACATAATAGCAACCATAAACATGGTGTTTCCTTTTCGTAAATGTGCTGATGGTGTTTTTAGATCAGCTAAGCGGCCCTGCATAAATTATGAGATAAAACAGTGTTTGGCTCCTTGCTGTGGACTCATTGGCAAAAAAGAATATGACGGAGTAATAGATGGTGTCGTATCTGTACTTAAAGGTAAAATAAAAGATGTAATAGAAACTCTTGAAAAAGAAATGTTACTTGCTTCTGATAATCTTGAGTTTGAGTTTGCCTCTCAACTCCTTGATCGCATAAATTCACTTAAGATATTACGTGATTCTCAGAGTGTCGTTCTTAGCTCCAAAAAGGATATTGATGTAATAAGTGTTTCAAAAGACGGTGACAATTTTGCCTTTAACATACTTCTTGTTAGGGATGGGATGCTTTTGGGGCAGAGCAATATTTTAATAAAGGGTCCTTATGAGGAAGAAGAAGCTTTAAGAAGACTTCTTATAGACCACTATATAAAGAATATTATTCCAAGCACCATAGTTGTTCCAATAGAACTCAAAGACGCTTCTATAGTGGAGTTCTTGAGTTCTAACTATAAGGGAAAGGACAAGTTAGTAGTAACACATAAGTCCTTAAAAGACATAAGGGGACTAAGATCTATAGGGTTAAAGAACCTTGAAGATAAGTTAAAGTCTGTGAGCCTTAAACAAGAAAGATCAAACGTTGTAATGGGTTTTTTGAGCAAAGCTTTAAGTGTAGATGGAAAATTAAGCACGATCGAGTGTTACGATATGTCTAATATATCTGGTAAATATGCTGTGGGTGTTAAAGTTGTATTCGAGGAAGGATCCCCTAAAAAGTCACTATACAGGAAATATAAGATACGTGGGGACTTTAAGGGAGATGACCTTAAGATGATGAAAGAGGTCATGCAAAGACGCTTAAAACATCTGGATTCAGAACCCCTAAGTGACGTTATTCTTATAGACGGGGGCAGGACTCAACTGAATGCCGTAAATGAGGTGTTCAATTTGTTCCCAAACAGTACACCGACTATAATTTCTATAGCCAAAGATAAAACCAAATCCAAGGGTCTTTCTGTTGATAAGATCTACTTTTTGAATGATAAAAAATTTATAGAGCTGGACTTGAGCCCTGAGCACCTTAATTTTTTGAAGATGATAAGGGATGAAACACACAGATTTGCTATATCCTATCATCGAAACTTAAGAGGACGCGCCGCGTTAAAGCTCTGAAAACCTTTGCTGTATTATGTTTTAAAAAATATTCAAAAAAAGTTGAAAAAAATAGAAAACCACGCTACTAATTTTATGTGTTAAAGATTTTAGCAATTAATTTTATTTATTATTTTTAAGGAGGTATTGGAATGAGTAGACTTTTTAAGGTACTAGCAGTTTTTGCCGTAGTGGCAGTCAGCGCAAGTGCTTTTGCTGCTGACGATCTTACTGTGAACCCATTTTTGAGGTTCAAAATGCAGTCTGAATTCGTAACAGATCAGACAAGCATGGATTTTGACCTTTCAGGTGTGACCATTGAAAAGAAGTTTGGAAATAACTTCTCTGCAGTTGTTACTCCGGGTTTCATGAGAAAGAACGTTATTACCAACGTAGCAGCTGTTGCTGGTGCTAACAACACAGTTGACTTTGTTTTGGTTAATGGCTTCTTTAGAATTAATGACCTAACAAGTGAGTATGGCGATTATGGCCTAGCTCTTACAGTTGGTCAGTATGAATCCCCAATGTATTTTGTTGAGCAGAACTATCAGCCATTTAGGTTCGTAATGCAACCACTTGACTCTAGATTAATGCCAGCTAACTACGTTGAATTGGGCGCAATGCTTTCAAAGAGCTTCTTCGAAGATTCTTTGATGGTATCTTTAATGTATTCTTCTGGTAGAGGTATGTGGAATGGTTATAACAACCCAGTTGACGGACTTGGTAATGCAGGCGCAGCTGTGTTAACAACCACTATCGCTCCATTTAAGACTTTCGACAACGAAGCTCTTAAAGAACTTGCTCTTACTTTTAACTGGAAAGCAGTTGGTAGGACAACAGCAACAAGCAACTATAACCTATTACTTGGTTATAAGTATGCTGGTTTTGCTACATCTCTTGAATATCTTGGAACATACAGCAAGGGCAACACTGCTGACAAAGCTATGAGCTTTGGTGCTAGCTACGATGTATGGGCTAATTTACAACCTATGGTTAGATGGGATTACTCAGATAACAAAGGTGGTTCACTTAATGTGGTTAATACATATGAACACATCTTCCTACTTGGTGTGAACACAAAGTGGTTCGAAGACAAACTACAGGCAGCTGTTACATATGACCAGACCTATTGCCCAGACGTTAAGATTACTGCAGCAAAGAGATTCATGATCTCTACACAGGTTAGTCTCTAATTTTTAAAGCTGTTTCTATAAGAAAAGGGCTTCCCAATTTGGGAAGCCCTTTTCATTTGGCTTAATATCTTAAAGGAGGTAGGAAATTCTTAGTTAAGAGCAAAGCTTCTTATTTGATATCTAACTCCACATTCCTTGCATACTGCACTTTCTTTTACTTCTTTCATTCCATAATCTATAAAATGAGCGAATTCTAATTTACTACCACAAATGGAACAGGTGCATTCTTTGTTTATGATCTCTTTATGTCTTTTCTTTAGTGTTGAGTCATTCTTCATGTTCATTGTCTTTACCTCCCCTCTAACGTACCGCTTCGAATTTCACTAATATGACAATACTTATCGGCCTTTGGGTTAATATTTTTTAAGAAAATGATAAAGCCTTGAAATATTAAGATTTTATGCTAAGTATACTTGAGTAGGGGGGCATATGAGCAATACAACAATAAGATGGATAGGAACAATAATAATAGTTAGTATAGGCATATTTGTAGCGTACAAACTTACGCATAACTGGAAAGTAACAGAGCAAAAAGTCTATAAGCTTTCTGTTGTTGGGCGTACTTTTACTTTGCTTGATGGGAAAATATTAAAATTAGATATAAGCCTTGTGTTTAAAGATAAGAAAGAAGCAGAACTAGCTTCTGAAAAACAGGATGAACTTACTTACGACCTTAATGGCTTTATAAAAGAGTTCTCTTCTTCTAGATTCGAAGATAAAGATAATATAGACCGATCAAGATATGAATTGATGGAAAAATTAAAGAACAAAGGTTACAACGTCGAGTTCGTTACCTTTGATTCTAATCCAGTGACTTTTGAGTATTGATATTTAGATTTATATTACTCTTCTCATTATATCATTAGAGTTGTTGTTGCGTTCTCTGTGTGTACGTTTATTTTTCTTTCTTTCTAATTTTTCTGGAAATGGAGGAGGTGCATCTAGTGCTCTTCCCCATAACATAGTATCTAGATCATTATCTGAGCAAATGCTAAAACAAGAAAAACAAATGACATCGCCAAATTCATTTTTCTTAACATCAAAACTATTACATACAGGGCATTGGTATTTCATGGCTCGTATTTTAACATAATTAACATAAAAATCATAAAATTTAATATAAGTGCTTGTAATTATTTATTTTATGTCGTAATTATCCTGAAAGGATTTTTATTTTTTATGTTGGAACTTAGATCTATATGTTTTTCATATTTAGTTAAAGGACCTTTGATCCTTGATACGCTAGACCTTAAATTAAGGGGGCCGGGTGCTTTTCTTATCCTCGGTAATAATGGAAGTGGGAAATCTACTTTAATGGACGTTGTGAGTGGTTTTAAGAGGCCTGCTCAAGGTAATGTCATTATAAACGGCGTAGATCTTTATGGAACAGATACAGCGACTTACGAACTTAGTAAGTTGATATCATATATGCCAGCTTCTTTAAAGTTGCCGAATAATCTTTATGTTGATGACCTACTTGAACTTTATGCTGGTCCATATCACCCACAGGCTCTATGTACAGAGCTTGGTCTTGATAAGGTGAGGAATAAAAAATATTCAGAGTTATCTGATGGATACAAAACAAGACTTGCTTTGAATATTTGTTTGTCAAGGGGTGCGTACGTATTTTTAGACGAGCCATTAAAGAGTCAGGATGAACAACTCAGGAAACTATTTCCTCTTATACTTAAAAAATATGCTTCGGGTAGAACAGTTGTTGTTAGTAGTCCTCATAATATAGAAGCTGTAGAATGGAATACATCTTATGCAATAAAAAATGGGAGACTGCTTGAATGTTAAGGTCAAGAGAACTAAAAGAACTTTTTCATAATCCTGTTTTTTATGTCATAGTGGCTGTGTTTTTATCTTTGTCTGGATATAAGTTCTTTTCGCTGCTGCAGTCTTTCATAGAAGAGAGTAGTTATTATCCTGAATATGTTTATGGTTCAAAAATAAGTTCTATGATGGGTATGGATGTTGCTTACTACATCTTTCCACAATTATTCATGTTCTATTCTTATTTATGTGTAATGGCCATTTCTGTTCTTGGTTCTGGACTTGGACATGATAGGTTGATGGATATGGATAAGATAGAGCTGTTATCAACGTCTAAAAGTATAAAAGGTTTGATATTTAGGAAAATAATATCCTGTTCTATTGTTGTCTATGCAATGTTAATCCCAACCTTGATCTATCCTCTTATTATAAATATTTTTACCTCTGTTGATTGGGGTTTGTTATTGTCATCATACATTGGTGTCTTTTTTCTTGTTCTGATGATGTCTGGTATAAACTCAATAATAGGTATATTTAGATTTCCAGTTGCTGTAGGAATATTTCTTAATATGGTGATATTATTATTCTTACATTTTTATTTTTTTGAAAATATGTATTCTTCATTCTTTTTTGGTGCTGTTAAGCTTGATGTTCTTTTATTATCTATCACGATATTGTTGTCAGCCTTAGCCCTAGCTACTTCTTTTTACAAGGCTGTTAGGATGTATATATGAAAAGAGCTATATTTTTTATATTTACAGCACTTGGTTTTTTTATCTTATTCAGTTTGATCATATTGCCAGAGTATAGATTAAGGACGATCGTTTTATTGCTTGTGTACTTAGTGGTCTATTATTTGTTGTTCAAAACCATGGTTAAAGAACACTTATCGGCCATACTAGGTAGAATGTTCCCGAAAAGGTTTAAGTTGTTCGTCGTATCCATAATTATCTTTATATCGGTATTGTTGTTTGTATATTTTGTTCTTGATACAAAGATAATAAAGAGACAGGTCTATTGGGTGACACATTCAAGCTCTATGTCTCTTACTCATGAACAAAAGGAATATTTGGAAAGATATATTACAGATAATTACGAGGTAATATATATAAAACCTACTAAGGGTCAGGATAATTCAGCTTTGTTCAACAGCATAATGCAAGAGCTGGTACTTTATGCTCAGAATGTTAGATATTCTGTTATACATCCTGTAGCACAGCCAGATAAGTATTCTCAGATAAAGAGTAAGGCGCCAAGTATCCTACACGGGAATGTTTTTATATCAATGGGAGATCGTTACGTTATTGTAGACGCTGTTTCTCCTTACGAAGTATTGAATGGCTTATACAGGGTTAAGAGTGGTTTGAGCAATGTATGTCTTCTACAAGGTCATGGAGAAGCTTCTATAGATGATTTTAGTGAGTATGGAGCAGGTCTTATAGCAGAAATGCTGAGGGACAAAGGTATTGTTCTTGTGAGATCTGATTTTAATTATATTGATCTATGTCCTACAACGGTAATTATTGATCCTAAGAAAGAATTTTCTGGTACAGAGATAAAGAAATTAGATGATTACACCGGCTCACTTGTGGTTATTGGTGGAGCAGAACTTTCTTCTTTAAGAAAATTTTTATCATTAAAGGGGATTAATGTTTCTAGAGAAAAAATACATCAAGTAGATCAATCTGTATTAAGGGATTATTACGGAGGACTGTTGTTAGATATAGTAAAAGAACATCCAGCTACTATTTATATGAAAAATCCGGCCGTTGTGGCTTACGCTTATTCACTAGACTGTAGCGACTGTCAAACACCACTTATGACCTCTTCTGGCAAAGTGTTGGCATTAAAGAAAGGCTTATCTGTTTTTACTGGTTCAGCCTTGTGTTCTAATTTTTTCATTAGGTTCAAAGGCAACTCACAGCTCCTTTTTGGAATCTTAAATAATGCTTGTTGTGGTGGGTCTGCTTTTATCCCACCAGATAGTGAACAAGGTACACCTAAACTATTTGCTATATCACCAAGGTTTTTGAGTATGATATTTCTAACTGTGGTACTTATACTACCTTTTCTCTTTCTTTTACTCGGTATTTATTGCTTTAGATCAAACCGAGGTTGAAAAAAGAAAATTATTTGATAGTATCCTTTGCATAATGTTAAAAGATTTTTTCTTTGGACTAAAAAAGTCCGCTTTTATGAATAAGTTTGCTCCCGCAGAAACAAGGGATGGTGCTTTTCTTTACTTTAAGGATAAACTTGAAAAGGCGATTAAAGATAATAACGACGAACAATTTAGCAAAATAATGTCTGTCTTGTTGGAACGTTTTTCTGTATCTGTTCAAAACAGTATTAAAGATGCAGAAGAAAAGAACATGATCAAGGATTTTATAATATCTTTGGGTGATAAATCTATAGAGCCTGTTAAGTCATATATAGCGAAAAGTCATGTAGTGGCACATCCGATAGAGATACTTTTTGAACTTATGGATAAAGATGCTGTATTAATGTTCTTGAACGACATGCTTACTACAGATGATACTTTGTTTGATGATCCTGTAGTCGAAAAAAGGATAGAGGTACTAAAACATTTTGCAGGAGAGACCAACTCGAGCGTGTTGTCTAAAGCGGGAGTGTATCTTAATGATTCAGACGATAGGCTAGTAATAGCGTCTATAAGATTTGTGCGTGATTATGTATTTACTGATAACGATCCAGATATGGAAAGAATACAAGAGGTAATGCTCAATAAATTTATAGATGAAGAAACTAGTATGAGGATAAAAATAGAACTGCTTAATGTATTCATGGAGCAGAATTGGAAAATCCACAATAACAAGAAAAGAATAGAAGAGATACTTCCAGAAGGTTATTTCATTAATGCTCAAGGCTATATTCGTGTAATAAACAGCGCTGTTAAAGCTAGAGAAGATTAATTAAAATACATAAAGCCTATTGCGCCAGTTGCGGTATGAATAGACATTAGGTTTCTAACTTTTGCACCGTCGTATATTATACTTAAAGGAAGTGCATATTGATCTTTGCTTCCCCATTTTAATATTTGCCAAGTTGCTCCGGCTTTCCATGAGAACCCCGCATTAGTTTCTGTCGTTGTGTTTGTTGGGAACACAGTTGTGTTGCATGTTAGTATTCCAACACCAGCCGCCGCAAAAATAGAGAAACTATCCCAAATGAAATATTCTGGTCCAACAGCCACCGACGTAAATACAGGATAGTCAAAATCTCTTAGGTTAAGACCTGTATTTACAAACAACGTTACCATTGTTTTTTCTGCAACTTTAAATCCCAGCCTTAGCTCTCCGTTCATGTAAGGAGTGTTCTCCACTAGTAGTTCGTTGGTGAAGATGCCTCCAAAACCTATTAAGGGAGATATATAGAAAAAGAATTCTTCTTTTTTGTTTTCTTCAGCTTCCTTCTTTGGTTCGTTTGATTTTGCTATTTCTGTGGATGCTACAGTAGCTTTAGGTAACACTCCTTGTCTTACACATCTTGCAAGAGATTTATCTCCCTTGCTAGTCATTACGTGTTGGCCTTCTTTGTCAAAAACAAAGTAGTATGAATTATAAGGATCTCCGGGGATGAGATCTCCAGCCCAATAAGTAACGCCTTTTTTCATATCCTTGTTTAAGAGCCAGAGGTCTTTTTGGTGATTTCTAGGTTTTACACATGCAGTCCTGCTCGGGTATCCTGCTACGGAACAAACAGAGTACTGAAGTTCTATTATACTTGGTAGTCTCCAGTCTGTTTTACCAGCAGTTCTTAGGTTGTTGCAGTATAGTTTTGCTTCTCCCCAGCTCATCTTGTCTGTTTCAGGTCCCCATATTACGCCTGTTTCTGGGTCCATCCACCCACCATCTTGTTCTGTCCAACCAGCATTTTTAAGATATGCATCAACGCTTACCTTTTCTTGTGAGAATATTTCTGAAGAGACAGTTAATATGATAAATAAAAATAGTAACTTGGCTTTCAACATGTCAAACCTCCAACGCTTTTTACAAAGACCTAATACCTTAATAAAATATTCTTGTCTATTTTTATGTTATGTCATTAAATATTAGCAGAAAGGCTTAATTTACAGTATTTTTAGGGGGAAATTTAGATGAAGAGATTGTTCTGTTTATTAGTATTTATGTCGGTGAGCACAGCTATTTATGCTCAGGACACATATGTTAACTTTGGTTTAGGAGCAGATGTTCCTGTAAAAAAAGTTGCTAACGGTTACGATGGTACAAGGTTCAGGATGGAAGTAGAATTAGGAGAAAGATATTTTGGCTTTGTGGCCCAACCAGCTTTTGGAAATGGAGCTTTTAGTTTGTTCCTTGGCCCAAGACTGATGTTGCCTTTCCAGATAGGAAGCAGACCGTTGTTCATAATACCAGATTTTACGACCGGTATTGATTTTGGTTTTGCTAATAGCACTGTTGGATTGGCTTTAGATTTTAAGTTTGGATTTAGGACTTTTTACGAATTTTCAAAAGGTTTTGGTCTTTCATTTAGGCCTTTTGGTATAGCGATAAGACCATTTAATGTTTGGTTCGGAGGTACCCCAAATCAGTCTCAGATATCTGTTGTTTACGAGATAAATGCAGGTATAGCATACTTCTTCTAAGACTGGTTTAAAAAATGAGATGGAACGTTATGAGATCCACCCTATAAATCCTAACAACAGGTTTATCCTGAAGGCGGTGGAGTCTCTAAATAAAGGTGACCTTATAGCTTATCCTACAGGTGTGAACTATGGAATAGGGTGCGCTCTTTCTTCCACTCAGGGAGTAAAAACGCTTAATGCATTAACAGAAAGACTTGGAAGGAACAGACTGCATACAATTATATGTAAAGATATTAGCGACGTTAGTAAATATGCTTTTGTAGATAATAAAGTGTTTAAAATAATGAAAAGATCTTTTCCCGGTCCATATACTTTTATTCTTGAAGCAACGCCTTTGGTTCCAAAAATATGTCAGACTAGAAGAAAAACAATAGGCATAAGGATAGTCGATAATCCTGTGGTGCTTGCAATTCTAAACAAGATGGAGTCTCCTCTATTGAATTTTTCTGCATTGCATCTTCATGAACAGGAATTAATAGAATCTCCTGCTCTTATAGAGGATATATATAGTAATTATATTTCTGTCCTCTTAGATATAGGACCAGTGCCAGCGCTTCATACTACTGTTGTAGATTTTAGTTCTGGAGAGACTGTAATAGTTAGGCAAGGTGCAGGGGATGTGTCTAATTTATAGAGAACCACTTGTCCTTGTAGTTTATTAGAAGTTCTTTTTCTTTTAGATATTCCAGCCCAAGTATTAGATCATAAGGTTTACCACTAAGATCTGCTACGACTGCTTCTGTTTTAAAATATGGTCTATCAATAGGTGTAATTATTATTTGAGCTTTGCTTATTGAACATGAATCACAATTTGTGCTAGAAATAGCGATCTCACGAGTTTTTAGTGACAAAAGGTTTTTTAATTTTTCTGATATCACAGGTTCTATATTACCAAATGAAAGTGTTGCCTTTATAGGAGAGCTATTGACCATTACTTCAAAAATGGGATAGCCATCTATTATTTCAAATCTAACAAGATCTTTTGGTTCTTTTACCCCGTCATTTTCGTATAAAGAGAGAAGTCTTTTCTTATCATTAATATAAAGGATCCCTTTAGAAAGAATGTCGTTACCAATTATACCGGGGATTTTATAACTTATCCTAGTCCCTGTGTCTGTCTTTTTTATAGTAACAGGAGGGTTGTCTATTTTATTCTTACCAACTGTAAGTTTATTGAAAGGATATAGGTAATCTTTTGGTTCACCCTCATAGTTTTTAAGGTAATATTCATAATCTATAAAAGATTCTTTCAATAACGGTTCTACGAACATCTTTACACTTAGCTTGTCATTAAGTGTAACGGGTATGAATAGACCATCCTTATCGGTAAAGTAAGGTATATCATTTTTTTGAGAAGTTAGTTCTGGGAATGTAGGCGTTGGTTTAGAATAAGTTTCCTTTTTCTCTAGCCTCTTTATGTATTCGCCCTTTGCATAGAATGTTCTTCTTTTAATACCAAAACCTGAACGGTATTCATATTGGAAAGACCTTTTTTCCTCAAAAAGTTCACCAGATCCACTTATAAGATAGTACGATGTGGTCTCTGTTCCTTTTCCGTTAAACTTACCTTTTAATACTACTTTTTTTCTGGATTCTATTCTTATTAATCGTATTTTATTTTTATCGATCTTTTTGGTTTCGAATCCTACCACCTTGTTTAGGACTTCTTTTTTTAACATTAGCCAACCATCACTTGATTCGGCATCTTCTGTAGTACTAAACACCTGATCACATTTTACGGACTTTATTAGCCCGGGTATTGCTGTAGTAGAATTTTCTGTTTTACCTGTAGGATAGAATGGATAAAAATTGTACCACGGTAGTTTAGATGGGGACAAACCCACTAATTCCGCTATATCAGGATCTACGTCGTCTATTATTGCCTCATATACCTCATAGCCGTTTTCTGTTCTTTCTATAGGATGACTGACTGACCTAAAGTTTATGGTCTTACTTTTGACGTATTTATCTCCTTCATTTGACCAAATACTCGCTGTTACTTTATTACCGTACTTATATAGTGTATTTTTTGGGTAATTAAGGTACATAGATATATTATCCAAACAGGAACTTGAATTTCCAAAGGAATAGGATATTAAGGTAAAATAAAGAGCAATCAACATAGTTATATATTATTGCTGAGAGGGGACATAAGTCAATGTTTGATGAAGAAAAAAAGACAGATGCCAATGTTTTAGCTCAAGCCGGCACAGTTCTTCCTACCACACTACCAGTGGTGCATCTTAACAATGCACCGGTATTCCCCGGTCTAGTTGCACCAATAATACTTCCTCCCGGGCCGTTGGTTAAAGCTGTAGAGATAGCGATGAGCCAAACAGGGCATGTGGCTCTTATAATGGCAAAAAGCGGCTCCAAAACTCCTAGTATAAAGGATCTATATTCTATTGGCGTTACAGCGAAGATATTAAAGAAAATAAACATGTCTGATGGAGGCACTAGCGTTCTCTTGCAGGGTGTAAAAAGGTTTAGGGTCGTGCAGTTTATAAAAGACGCCCCATTCATTGTGGCAAAGGTAGATAATTTAGAAGATATAGTCGTAAAAGATATTGAATTGGATGCATTGTCTAGGTCTGTAAGAGGCATAGTTAAGTCGCTATCACAAACAAGTCCCTTGTTCAGCGAAGATCTAAGGCTTGCAATGATCAACGTTCCAACGCTCGGGATGATGGCAGACCTTATAACTTTTACTATTGGACTTGAACCAGAACTAGCTCAAAAGTACCTTGAAGTATTAGACGTAAAAGAGCGTTTCAGGTTATTGCTTGGGTATCTTAAAAAAGAACAAGAAGTAAGCGAACTACAGAGCAAGATAACCAAAGAAGTGAACGAAAAGATATCTGCGATGCAAAGAGAGTACTTTCTTAAGGAACAATTAAAAGTAATTAAGAAAGAACTTGGATATGAGCAAGATGAAAAGTCTCTGGATATAAATAAACTTAAGGACAAATTAAAGGATAGCGGTATTAGCGAAGAAGGTTCTAATGTCGTAAAAGAAGAGCTAGAAAAGTTGGCGATGATACCAGAAGCTTCTCCTGAATACTCTGTTACAAGGAATTATATAGATTGGCTTGTTTCTTTGCCTTGGAACAAGTTAAGCAAAGACAGTCTCGATATTTCAAAGGCAAGATCTGTACTCGATAAATATCATTATGGCCTTGATAAGGTTAAGGATAGGATACTTGAATATCTTGCTGTTAGAAGACTGAATGAAAAATATGAAGGGAACATTCTCTTGTTCCTTGGACCTCCGGGGGTAGGAAAAACATCTTTGGGAATGGCCATTGCAGATGCTATGGGCAGGAAGTTCTTTAGGTTCAGCCTTGGTGGTATGAGGGATGAAGCAGAAATCAAGGGTCATAGAAGGACCTACATCGGCTCTATGCCCGGCAAAATAATGCAAGGGTTAAAACGTGTTGCTACAAAAAATCCAGTAGTGATGCTGGATGAAGTGGATAAGCTTGGAATAAGTTTTCAAGGAGATCCAGCAGCGGCGTTATTAGAAGTTCTTGATCCTGAGCAGAACTTTAATTTTGTTGATCACTATATAGATGTCGGTTTCGATCTTTCACAAGTACTTTTTATTTGTACTGCTAATTCTTTTGATACCATACCCCCAGCTTTGTTCGATAGGATGGAGTTGATAGAGTTTCCCGGCTACATAATGGAAGAAAAAATAACTATAGCAGAAAAATATCTTCTCCCTAAATTGTTAAAAAAGCATGGTCTTAAAAAATCTGAATTCTCTCTTACAAGGGATTTAATAAGACTGATCATAGAAAAATATGCAAGGGATCCCGGTATTAGAATGTTAGAAAAGCAGATATCAGCGTTGATGAGAAAAACAGCAGTGGCTCTATCTGAGAAAAATAAAAAGAAATTAGTGTTTGATGCAAAGAATATAGAAAAATATCTTGGACCTTACAAATTCACAGATGAAAGTAAACGCAGAATAGACGTTCCCGGAGTTGTTACAGGTCTGGCGTGGACAGCATATGGCGGAGATATTCTGTTCATAGAATCTAATTCTATTAGTGCGTCTAAGGGTGAATTTAAATACACAGGTCAACTTGGCGGGGTAATGAAAGAGTCTGCGATGATCGCCAATACCTATGCAAAAAAATGGATCTCTCTTAACAAAAAAGCCAGATCAAAATTCTTTGATGAGAACGAGATACATCTTCACATCCCAGGAGGAGCTGTTCCAAAGGATGGACCTTCTGCTGGTATAACGATGTGTTTGTCGTTGATAAGTCTTGCACTGAATGAACGAGTGGCTCCAGATATAGCAATGACTGGAGAGCTTAGCATAGTAGGAAAGGTCTTGCCTGTTGGTGGTATAAAAGAAAAGATTATTGCCGCTGTAAGAAGTGGAATAAAAAGAGTGATACTCCCAGAAGAGAATAAAAAAGATCTTAAGGATATACCAGAGAATATCAAGAAGAAGATAAAATTCATTTTCGTTAAGGAAATGGATGAGGTAGTTAAACTCGCTCTTAAACGTTAAGCGTTTATTTCGAAGTGTTTACAGAACGAGAACCTCGGTACGTGTTTATCGCCATAGTCCATTACATAGAAATAGTTGTGCTGATCTGTTGGATATTCAAAAGAACATTTTTGTTCAGGCTCGTTAAAGTGAGAGCAGTCTATACACTTATACTTAAAATTATATTTTTTTGCTTCAGTCTTAAATTCTTCTGAGAACGGAAAATCCATTCAGGTTATATTAGATCTTGGTGTAATATTCGTAGTTCTTGTAAACGCCTTTTGTGTATTTAATCCTATTACCGCAGGTAGGACACACAAGATACATGCCACCACATCCAGTTCCTTTAGCTTTTACTAGTTCCATATCCTTTCCACAATTAGTGGCTGGGCATTTAACTGTTAATTTTCCTCTGTTCAAGTTCTCGGCAGTGTTGTTACCTTTTCCCATATTTTCCTCCAAATTAAAAAATGACAATATTTTAAATCTGGCGCATTCTACCAAAGGCAATAAATATTTGTCAACTATTGATAAAAGAGGCTTAAGGTATTATATTGGTTCAAATTTTTGGTTTGCTTGGAGGTTTTACAGATGGCTCATCCTTTTAAAGCTTATGATGTTAGGGGACTATATGGCAAAGATATAGACGAGGTATTAGCTTATAAGATAGGTCGTGCCTTTGTATATTATCTTGATGCCAAAACAGTTGCTGTAGGGAGGGATATGAGGGATTCTTCTATTCCCTTAGGAGATGAACTCATTCGTGGACTTAGGGATTCTGGTGCTGATGTAATAGATATAGGTCTTGCAAGTACAGATATGCTCTATTTTGCCTCTATACATCTTGGCACAGATGGTGCAATAATGGTTACAGCATCTCATAATCCAAAAGAATATAATGGTTTTAAATTTACAAGAAAGAATGCAATACCTATTGGTATAGAAAGTGGTCTTGCAGATATAGAGACTGTAGTAAGGAACGGTAGTTTCTCTGAGAATAGCAAACCTGGTAGTCTTAAAAAAATTGAATTGTTAGATGATTTTATTAAATTCATGCATTCTTTTGTAAAACCTAGTGAACTAAAACCGCTTTCTGTAGTTATAGACGCTGGTAATGGCATGGGTGGGCTTATTATGCCAAAGTTGTTAGCAGGATCCCCATTAAAAGTAACTCCACTTTTTTATGAATTGAATGGTAACTTCCCAAATCATGAAGCAAACCCTCTAGAAGAAGAGAATAGAAAACATTTAGAGGCAAAGGTAAAAGAAATAGGTGCAGACCTCGGGGTAGGCTTAGATGGTGACGTTGATAGGGCCTTTTTTGTTGATGGTAAAGGTAAATTCTGTAGTGGTGATTTTATACTTGGTCTTTTAGCTAAGGAAGTTTTAAAAAAACATCCTAAAGCTGTAATAGCTTATGACGTTAGATGTTCAAGATATGTTACCGATACTGTAGAAAAAATGGGTGGTACTGCAAGAATGGGCAAGGTTGGCCACGCATTTGCAAAGCTTTTTATGAAAGAAATAGGGGCTGAATTTGGCGGAGAAGTAAGTGGACATTATTATTTTAAATATAAAGATGCGTATTTTGATTCTGGAAATCTAACTACGCTCATATTATTAAAAGTTCTTAGCGACTATAATATCAGTCTAGAAGAGGCTATGAAAGAAACAGGATCGTATTTTATAAGTGGAGAAATAAATTCAAGAGTAAGTGATCCTGATGCAAAGATAAGAGAAGTCGTTTCTGTCTTTACTTCAAAAAGTGATAAGGTTCTTGAAATAGATGGTGTAAGTTTTATATCAAAGGATTGGTGGGCGAATATAAGAAAGAGCAATACTGAACCACTTTTAAGGCTTAATTGTGAGGCATATACAAAATCTAAAATGGAAGAGATCAGGGA
>CAYPMK010000001.1:65265-73778 GCA_964411885.1 uncultured Bdellovibrionales bacterium | reverse complement strand
CTTGAATGCAATAAGACCAGACCAAGTTGCAGTCAAGATTGATAACGAGGCGGGCTTGCAGAAGACGACGCAAACGTACTTAGACAGTACGTTGAGGAGGCTTCAAGAGCCCAACGAAGTTAGCGGCTTGAATGCAACTTGGTCTTATAAAGGGGATTCAGTGTGTTCTTTTCCGTCGTAACTCAACAGTTTATTTTCACCTTGCACTATCGTTTTTATATTTACAGTACGTCTCCATATCTTAAATACATTCTCTAACGTCCTATGCGCCTCAGACACCTTTAAATCAAATCCTTCGTGTCTATGCGAAAGCAACAACTCACCCCTGTTCTTAAAATTAGCATCACTAACAGAAATGAATGGTTGACCAAAATTTGTAAGTTGGAAAAGTAATTTATCTTTAACTTTTTTGAATTCACGACTTGCTATTTCCCACTGACCAGTTTTTTTATTAGCATCAAAGACGAAAAGTTTGAACTTTTGCGCGAACTCTGGAGTAAGGAAAGTATCTATAAAAGTAACATCATTATAAAGTCGTCTTACCTCAAATATCTTTTGTCTACCAAAACCAAGTTTCTTATCCCAGTTCTTTTTTTCTTTAAAGTCGTTACACTCTTCCCACTCTTTGCCGAACATTCCCTTATCCCATCGCTCCTCTATGTCTCTAAAAAGTTCTAGACCAAGTTTATAAGGATTAAGAGTTCCCGGTCTCATATGAACAGTGCCACTATGATGATCTGCAAAATCCACAATTTCAGAATCCATTAATGCTTTTTCTGTCATTATCCTTGAATGCCAATAACTAGCCCACCCCTCATTCATTATTTTTGTTTGTCCCTGTG
This sequence comes from uncultured Bdellovibrionales bacterium, assembly GCA_964411885.1. Lineage (GTDB taxonomy): Bacteria > Bdellovibrionota > JAFGOL01 > JAFGOL01 > JAFGOL01 > JAKLHL01. The sequence goes on along the minus strand of CAYPMK010000001.1, from coordinate 72,936 downwards.
GAGAAAAATAATAAGATTCTTCTCTGATTATGGACAACACATCCCTCTGCCAGTTCTTTAATGGAGCATATTCCTGAAGAAACAAGAGAACATCTTTTTCATCTTCTGAAGGAAATTTTTTACTCTTTTCTTTTTGTTTTAAAAGTTTATCAAGCTGTTGTTTGATGAAAGAATCTGGATTTATGAATTTATCCATATAATTCTTGCTCTTAAGTTTCGGTACTCTTAGTGGAGGACTTTCTGTATCAACATCATCCTCGTCTATCTCTTGCTCTATTGGTTTATAAAGACGTTCCGCACGATTATAATGATAATCTATTAGATTCTCTATAGAAAGACATGCATCAATAAAATCCTCAACAACACTAACACCATGTTTGTCCATATATCGACGAACCCTTGTTGCATGATTTGCCATTTCGTCCATCATCTTTCTGTTAGTGCCATCAAAATACATATTACATTTAAAAAAATCACAATGCGCATAAACGTGGGCCATCACAAGTTTTTGATCTATGAGTTTATTTGCTCTTAAAAGATACGCATAACAAGGGTCATTGTTTATTACCATCTCATATATCTTGTGAAGTCCGTACTGATAACTTTTTGAGAGCCTGTCATACTCCATCCCAAAACGCCAATGAGGATAACGTGTTGGAAAACCACCAAGTGAAGCTATTTCGTTCACCTGCTTATAGTCTATCATCTCAAATATTACTTCAAAAAAATCTAACCCATAACTAAGGGCATATTTTTTCACCTGTTCATTTATTCTTTGTAGTTGAGGAGTAAGTTCTGTTCCTACCATCATGCTCATTTACCTTTTCCAAGAAAATCTTTTATGGAATTAAGTATACCGTCTTTATTCTCTATAGTTGAAAGGATAAGTTTATCATCATCTTTAAAGTTCTCTTGTAGATCTTTTATAAACTGTCCAGATCCGTACCTACTTGTTACCTGACCATAACAAAACATATTGGATTTTGGGATAATGTTATTTTTTAAAAGTTCTACACAAACACGCGTATCCTCTGACGACCAATTATCTCCATCAGAAAAATGGAAGGGATAAACGTTCCATTCATCTGGCGGGAATTCTCTGTCTATTAGTATGTCACAAAGTTTATAGGCAGAAGAAATTAGCGTTCCGCCACTTTCTTTTGTCTTAAAAAAAGTTTCTCTATCTACCAGTCTTGCAGAAGCATCATGTACTATGAATCTTGTTTCAAGGTCCCTATAATGACTCCTTAGCCAAGTATCTATCCAAAAAGATTCTATTCTAACCATCTCTTTTTGCTCATCACCCATGCTTCCGCTAACATCCATCATATATATAACCACTGCATTATATTGAGGTTGAACTATGTCCTTCCATCCCCTATATCTAAAATCTTTCTTTATTGGAACAATAACAGGATCATCTGGATCGTATTCTCCAGATATTATTTGTCTCTTTAATGCTTCTTTATATGTTCTTTTAAAATGAACCAAGGACCGTGGACCAACAAGATGAACACCCCTATAAACTCTTTTCATAGCTTCCATTTTACTTGAACCTTTTGGTTCTATTTTTGGAAGTTCTAGTTCTTCTCCCAACATCTTTGCAAGTTCTTCTATGCTTATATCAACTTCAAGTTCATGTTGTCCCGGCTGGTTACCAGCCTCTCCGCCACCATCTTCTGGATCATAAGCTGGTCCAAGTGGAGTACCTTCTGCGCCATCGCCAGAACTAACTCCACCAGTCTCTGGAAGTCCATATCTAAATCGTGGAAGATCTATTCTGGGAACAGGAATACTTACAAAGTGTTTACCTACGCGACCTATCATTTCTCCCTTGGTAATGTATTCCTTAAGGTTCTGACGTATCTTTCCCTTTACTATCTCTTGGAACCTTGCATGATCTCTTTCTATTTTTGAAACCATGGTGTTATTTAGTTTTCCTTCCTTACGTCGCCTCTTGCAAAAATAGAAGCAACAAAGTTAAGAACATCTGTAGAACATATTTCACAATAACCATAGTTCTTTATCAATCTTGCTTTAACTATATCTATCTTTTCTTGTGTCTCTTTGTCAACCACACCACTAACAAGAGAGGTTAGTTTTATTGTATCCTTTTGGTCCTCAAACAATTTTAATTCAAGAGCCCTATACAGCCTCTCGTTAGTCTTATAGTCAAACTGTTTACCATCTAAAGAAAGTGCTGCTATATAGTTCATTATCTCTTTCCTAAAATCATCTTTTCTGCTGTCTGGTATATCTATTTTTTCTTCTATCGAACGCATTAATCTTTCATCTGGCTCTTCATTCTCACCAGTATATTTGTTCCTTACTTTTTCTTTTCTAGTAAAAGCCTTAACATTATCTATGTAGTTTGAGCATAGTCTTGCCACTGCGTCATCGTCTGCAGAAATTGCTCGCTGTACTTCATTTTTGACCAATTCTTCATATTCCTGTTTTACAATAGCCAAGAGCTCCATGTAGTATTGCTTCTTTTCCTCTGAATCTATAAGGTTGTGGTGTTTTAATCCTCCTTCTAATTCATTCATTACCATAAAAGGATTAACACAACCAACATCGCCGTAGATATCAGAAACAAGCGCATTTGATATCTTGTCCTGTATATATCGAGGAGAAATTCCATCCAAACCTTCTCTTCTTGATTCTTTCCTTAATTCCTTTACGTCTTCCTCTGTAAAACCGGGAGCCATTTTGCCGTCATAAAGTTTTAATTTTTGAAGTATAGTAAGATTAGCTTTTTTAGGTGGTTCTAGTCTAGTTAGCACGGCCCACATACCTGCCATTTCTATTGTATGTGGAGCTATATGTTTTCCTCTTACAGAATTCTCATTAAAATCTTTTTTATAGATCTTTATCTCTTCTGTAAGTTTTGTAACATAAGGTATATCTATTTTAAGTGTCCTATCCCTCAAAGCTTCCATATACTCGTTGCTTTGAAGTTTTCTAAACTCAGGTTCATTGGTATGACCAAGTATAACTAGATCTATGTCTGTCTGTGGGAATTTTTTCGGTTTTATTTTGTGTTCCTGGCTAGCACCAAGTAGATCGTAAAGGAATGCAACGTCTAGTTTTAATATCTCTACGAACTCAACAAGACCACGGTTACCTATATTAAGCTCACCATCAAAGTTAAAAGCTCTAGGATCTGAATCACTACCAAAAAGAGCTATCTTCCTGTAATTAACATCTCCTGTTAATTCTGTGGAATCCTGATTTTTCTCGTCTTTAGGTTGGAAGGTGCCAATACCTATCCTGTCTTTTTCAGAAAGTATTAATCTATAAACGACTACGTGTTGCATTACTTTGGTCCAATCACCATCATAACGCATCATCAACTGATTATATATATATCTACAGCTTGGACAAAGGTCGCCTTTTATATTGACCTTAAAATCTGTTTTTTTACCTTTGTTAATTTCTGCAAGGAATTTTGGACGCATTTCTTCTGGTATTAACTTTAGTGGTTCTTCGTGTATTGGACATTTAAGGAATTTTTCTCCACCAAGTAATTTATCTTGGCCTGCAGGTGGATTTGGATCTATCCACTTAAAAGTGTACATAGCTCCATCGTCTTTCTTTGAATAAGCTTCAAGCCCTTCTTTCAACAATCTTGCAATAGTACTCTTTGCAGATCCAACAGGACCATGAAGTAAAAGGACCCTTTTTTCTGGACCATAACCCTGTGAGGCTGCTTTAAATATATCAACAAGTTTCATAAGAGATATGTCAAGACCATATACCGCATCTGCTGCATTATGATCATCGTCCTTAAAGAAATTAAATCTAGTTATGTTCTTTTTAAATTCAACATATTCTTCTTTCCCATATGAATTAACCATATCATATAGACGCTGGAAGGCATTACGTGTTACTTGAGGTTTTTTAGTGACTATATTTACATAGTCCTGAAAACTACCTTCCCAGTTAAACTCTTTGTACTCTTCAATGTTTTGATTACTCTTTATAAAAGTATTAATATCAAAGTTTGCCATATCACATCCCCCCTATATCAAAATATTAGCACTATTCGTTGAAAACACCAATATAAACACTATTGTCATTCTCTATAACGGCATATGTGCGGTCTTTCCCAAAAAAGCCCGGATTCAAGTATATTCGACCAGGATGACCTATGCGGCAAAACTCTGCAACGTGTGTATGGCCAAAGGCTACAACATCAAGTCCGCCTTTGTTCAAAAGGTCTAAGGCAGCTTCTTTATATATCATTGATCTTTTTTCAAGCACTCTAGGATCATGATCAACCCTTCTACTCAAAGAAGAAAAGAAATTAGCAAGAAGGTATAAAACAAAGTCTGGAGTGATCTGTGCCATTAAAGAAAAAAATTTACTTCTTAAAATCTTTTTAAGTAGGATATATTTCTTATCATTTGGATCAAGTCCATCGCCATGTTTAAAACAAAAATTACGTCCTGCTATTTTTATCTTTTCATAACCAGCAGAAATATTAATGAAATCAAAAGCCGGATGGAAACAAAAATCATGATTACCGTATACGTAATATATTTTTATACCATTTTTGTGTATCAGGTTAAGTTTTTGAAAAATATCTGGATATTTCTTTGAGTTCCATTTTGTATTACCATACATAAACTCAAATATATCACCCGCTAAAAGCAATGCCTGAGGCTTTTCAAGCCTGACATGGTCCAAAAAGGCAGAAAAACTTTTATGCCTTTGACCACCGTTGGCACCAATATGTACGTCCCCTACTATTATAACTCTGCCCATAACTTATAAAAAATGCTATCATAAATAAAGTAATGGGTACATTAATCTTTACCGTCTTAAGTTTTAACTTGTGCTTTGGCTTCAGCGCCAATTTGGAACTTGCCAAAGGAGACAGGGCTATCGTTGCATCAAAAAAAGACGGTTTTATAAAAGTGATAGAGAATAAAAACAATGTTTTAACCATACTCTTTGAGGAAACAGCCTCTTTTGGATTAATTAGTGGAACAAAGCAAAAACAGGGAGATCATAAAACCCCTACAGGTGTTTATTTTGGGATAAAATTCATAAATATAGATGAACTACCAGACGAAACATATGGCCCAATGGCGGTGGTCCTTAATTATCCAAATCCAATAGACATAAAAGCGGGTAAAACAGGTGGTGGTATTTGGATACACGGAACAGATGAACAAACAAGATTAGGTCCAAAAACATCTACAAGAGGCTGTATCATAATGCAAAATGACAAACTCCTTAAATTAATAAAACTTATAAAGCTAAAGCAAACGCCAATTATAATAGCTGACAGTAAGGATGCTGTCAGAATAAAAACAACAAACAATACAAGCTCCACAGCCATACAATATGGGACCTTAAAATTTAAAATAAGTAGGGGGCTAGAAAAATCAACAGATATAGTGTATGAAGAGTTAAAATGAAAAGAGAGATGGAAAACATAATAATATCTTTTTATAAAGGTCCAAAAAGACTAAAGGTCCTAAGTTTATCCCCTTCTCTATTAAGAATAATAATAATAATAAATTCAATTATAATTGTAGCCTGCTTTATATTCTTTCTTGCTTACCTAATACAGTGGGCAGAGAATTGGCATATATTAGAACAGAATAAGCTTTTAAAAAAGGAGCTAATACAATCAAGAAGATGAATATAGACATCAAAACCCTTGATCTTGACAAAGAGATGGACGTAATTAGTGTTTCATCAAGCTTTAAGGGAGACTTTCAATTCGGAAGATATACGAGAATAGAGGGTTCTATAAGTGGAACAATAAGATCTTCTGGCACACTCATAGTCGGTGAACAAGCAAAAATAAAAGCAGATATAGACGGCAAAACTGTAGTAATAAGTGGCGCACTAGAAGGAGATGTAACTGCAAGCGATATAATATGTGTTGGTGATACGGCTCAAATAAATGGAAAATTAAAAGCGCCAAAAATAGATATAAGCGATGGTGCAAGAATAAACGGAGAACTCATAATGGCAAGGTTCCACCCAAAATTCAAGGAACTAGAGAATCGATAAGTTCTGGTTTTGGCCCTTTAGGCCCGACGAACATTAACAAACTGTTTTGGATTTTTATTTCACAAGTTCTTAATGAGCCAAAATGCTCAGTCCAAACATTTTTATCCAAAAATGTTTCTGGATCTTTTATGCCCATGTGAATAGCACCATGATACCACCTGTTGAATGAACAAACATCCTCTATATAAGATGTAAAAATATCATAAGACGCATCTTGTGCCATATTCGATAACGATGGTTTAGCGATATATTCAAAAAAGCTCTTGAGCCTTGTTCTAAGATCTAAACTAGGATCATCTTTTATAACAGCGTATATGTTAAAAGACTTCCCATTACCATTCATGCAACATTCCACGCCATTACCAGTACAAAGGTCATAATATAAAGAAAAATAATAAACAGGCATATCTTGGATACAATTACTTTTTATGTTAACGGTAACAAATAGAAGTTCATCTAATGGATCATACAAATACAAAACTTTTTTACCAATTTTTAGAGCAGGATCAACGTTATGGTTATCATAGATATCTGGTGTTTTGCCAGAATAACACGCAACATAGATAGGCTTAAGGTCTTTAGGTTGCAAAACGGTATTAGCAGCTCCTAAATATTTTAAGGATCTTTCACTTAGATCACACCAAACAGGAACATCGTCAGCAGATATTCTGAATAAATTAGTAAAAGGGCCACTTCTTTTTATCTTAACATAAGAAACGCTATGATCATTCTTGTCTTTCTTTGGATAAACCACATCACTCATATTGTATTCAGAACGAGAACAGCTACTCAAATAAAACAAGATCAACAAACAATATAAAATTCTATTCATTTACCCATTTTCATAAAAAGATAAACATATTTAGACGAAGAAAGGTTCGTCAATACCCTTTTTATGTCCTTTAGTTCTATTTTTTCAAGTTCTTTTGGATAATCCACAAGTTTTTTATGATCGCCATATAAAAGTTGTGTTCTAGCTAATAGGTACGAAAAAGAAGCCTTATCATTTATTTTCTTATAATAATCCTCAAGAATCTGTTCCTTTGCTAATTTAAGATCATCTTCTTCCAATCTCTTCAACAAACTAGAAATCTCTTGTATAAAATAACCTGGAGAAAAATTTGTATTATCTCCAGAAAAAACTAAGTCAAAAGTACCTACCCTGTTATAACAGTTGCTCTGGACATCAAGTGATTCTGTAATTGATCTTATCCTATCATCTCTAGATATTATTTCTGCAACGACATCATAAAGGATACTATTGCCCTTACAAGCCGAACTCAAAAATCCCATTCTAGCAATATAACCAGATCGTGCAGAAGGATAATAAGAGAAATCTGTAACAGAATTATCACCAATTTTATCAATGGAGTTAACATGAAAATGTTCGTTCTTAAAACAAGGTCTATATGACGTTGCATCTTGGAGAGGAAGTTCTTTTTCTTTAACTCCAGTAAAAGAAACAATTATATTATTCGCACTAAAATAACATTTGATAAAATCGTTAAATTCTCCTTCTGATATACTTGATATGTCCTCTATAAAACCATCTCTACCAGCATTATATATACTGTATCTTGATGCAAAATAACTTATAAGTGGATATTTTATAGACCTCCTATTAATGTTCAATAAAGCTCT
>CAYPMK010000001.1:13952-65165 GCA_964411885.1 uncultured Bdellovibrionales bacterium | reverse complement strand
CTAAAGAACAATCTTACACTCCAAATATCAGCGATATAGCAAAAGTCATTTTTTCTATTTTAGATTTTTCAAACTTAGTAGCAAAAAGACCAAGATCCGCCCTAAAAGTGTCCCCTACATATCCAAAACCAATCCCAAATTTTAGATTATTATCTCCGCTCACATCCTCTATTCTACCAGCAAAACTCATGCAATAATCATCTGACTCCAAAGGATAACTTTCAAGAGCCATCACTATGTCATATCTTTTTCTATCCACAACTGTTGTGCCAATTATTATATCATCTTGAAAAACATATATGTTATCTATCGTAATGCTAAACGTCGACTTATATGAATATCCTAGTGTTCCAGAAACCTCTCCCTGTCCTCCATTTTCAAAAGGGTTCCTGACCGTTACAGCACCTATAAAGCCAGTTCTAGTAGCATTTTTCAGGCCAGGGCCAAAATCTAAACCAAAATTAACATCCCATCCATTGTTGTCTTGATAGTAATTATAGCCAAAATTAGCTCCAACTAACCAATACTTAGACAAAGCGTAACTAAATCCAGCATACGTTTGTGCTCCTGCTACTGAAAAGGCTCTATCAATATCTTTAAACACTTGCATAATATGAAAGCCACTGTCATCGACATAGCCAATAGACATAGATACATAATTAGCAGCATCAAAGGCAAAGCCAAACTGAGGGTCTTCTATCATGGCAGTACCAGCTGGATTTATCATGATAGAGTCATAGCCATTGATAAAGGCTCTGCCACCTTCTGCCAAAGAAGCCACCTTTGCTCCATATGGCGTTACTTCATAATTTTGAGCCGTTAAAACACTTGATAATAAAGAACATATTAGTAAAAACATCTTTTTTTCACCCAATCATGATGTATATATTTTATACATCATGGTGTCTAATTTTATGTCAGTTACCAAGCCCTGTTATTTAGCCTCAAAAGCCAAGATAAATCTAATTATTCTAAGCAATTAGGCTATAAACAACCTTTTTGGCACCGTCCTTGCAGTATATTATAGTGTAAGAGGGGGAAAGAGGCAATGAATAATAAGATTATTGATTCAACTTTCATCTCAAGAAGACCATTACTACCGGTAATCGAATTCGTAGAGAACGGTAAAAAAATACAAAAAAATATAAGTACCGATTGTGTTATAGTTGGAAGATCAAAACAATGTGACATATGCGTTGATGATGACAAACTTTCAAGAAACCATTTTATGTTGGTAAGGACCGACGGAAAATTTGAGATAAAAGACCTTAATAGCTCTAACGGATTAATCGTTAACGGCAAAAAAGTTAGAAAAGCCATCCTTACAGGTAATGACAAAATAGTTGCTGGAACAAGTTCTTTTAGTTTTGTTCTAACAAGAGAAGACCTAAATATGAATAAGGTCTCTTTACGTCCTTTAACTATAGACAACAGCTCTTTTGAAAAGAAATATGCTCCAAAACTAACAAAATGGACAAAGAAAAATGTTGTAACAGCTTCTGCTATAAGTATTTTAGCATTTGCACTAACGCTTTTGTTAACAGGACCAGAAAAAGAGGCAAAAGTTATTCCTTCTATCCAAAAAGCAAAAATACAAGAAATATTAACAGCTGAACAGGAGCTAACTGGAACAAAATTAAGTGAAGAAGATCGTGTTAGAGCATTGAACATGTTTAAGCTTGCTGAATATCATTTCAAGGCAAAAAACTTTGCTTTGGCAAAAAAATCAATGGAAGCTTATTTTGCTATGGTTCCAAATTCTGTTATAGCTCCTGCTTTTATAGCAACATGTGAAGAAGCTCTAGGTAACAACTCATTAGCAGACGAAAAACTTGAAAAATTAGAGAAAGAATCAGAAAAAAGAGAGCTAATATCAAAACTTCTTGAACAAGGAAGCCAGGCTTTAGGTCGTGAAGAATTCGAGAACGCTATCAATATATATTCAAAAATACTAGAAATAGATGAATACAACAACAGTGCTTATGATGGAATACTCTTGGCGCAGAGTGAAATAACCAAGAAACATCAGCCAGTAATAGAAAGCACCGAATCAAAAACAATCCCTCAGGCAGAGATATATGCTAATGAAATGACCAGAGCATTCAAAACACAGGATTATACAACGGCATTCGAACTTGCTAATAAAATAATAGCAATGGGACAAGGACAAAGTGGAAGAACATCTTTCTTGAAGGCTTTTAGAACTAAAAATAAAGTTATATCTATAACAAACAGTTTATTCTCTCACATGAATAAAGAAGCTTCTTTATTGGCTAAGGCTGATGCAGAAGAAGAAGCTATTAAGATATATCAAAGAGTATTAGCGGTGTTCCCTTATCAGGCTGAAGCAAAAACATCTTTAAATGCTATTTTCAAAAAGAAACATGACCAAGCTAAACTACTATATGCTAAAGCTTTAGTTGAAAAATCATACAAAGACACAGCATCAATGGAATCAAATCTTAGGGCAATAATAAGTTTAGTTCCAGCTAGCGATGTATACCATCAAAAAGCATCAAGGATGCTTAAAGATCTCGCTTCTTAAGGTCACGCCAGCTTTTACCTTGGCGTTGTTTTACATCAAGCTGATATTTACCAACTGCTTTTAAATGATCTTTATATTCAACAGTAAAAGTATGTGTACCATCATTCTTTGATACAAAGAATAAATAATCTGAATCATCTGGGTACAGAGCAGCAACGATCGATTCCTTGCCCGGATTAGCTATTGGACCAACAGGAAGACCGTGTATCTTATAAGTATTATAAGGCGTATATTGTTGTAATTTATCTTTAGTAAGATTACCGTCGTAACTCTCCCAAAGACCATATATTGTAGTAGGATCACTCTGCAGTGGCATGCCTTTTTTTAGTCTATTATGAAACACAGAAGAAATTAATTTTCTTTCTTCTGGAGCACCAGTTTCTTTCTCTATTATAGAAGCAAGAGTAATCGTTTCATGTTCACTAAGGCCCATTTTATAAGCTCGCCTTAAAAGATCCTCGCCAAAGACACCTCTATATTTTTTATGCATCATCCTTATTATATCCTTAACGTCTTTGGTCTTTCTTATATTGTAAGTATCTGGAAACAAATATCCTTCCATACTCTTTGCTTTTACGCCCAACTCTTCTATGAGCTTTCTGTTCTTTGCTGCATTCACAAATTCTGATGGATCTTTTATCATTCCCATGTTTTTAAGTATTTCACCTATCTGATATATGTTGGTTCCTTCTGGAACAACAAAAGCATAGGCTACAGGTACGCCATACATTAACTTATCTAACACTTGCATTGGAGTCATAGAAAGATCGAACTGTAATTCTCCTGACTGTATTTTTTTATCCGCTCCAGTTAGCCTTGCAAGTATCAAGAACCTTCTCTTGTCTTTAACCAATCTATTCTGCTTAAGTATGTCTGTGATTTTTCTAAAAGAAGCACCTTGAGGGATGTCCACCACGTGAGCACCCTTGAATGATGTTGCTGGAGTATATATAAAAACCATAAACGATGACACATAATATAACGATACAAGAACCAACAAAATAGAGATGAACATGATAAACATTTTATGTTTATGCCAAAACATTAAAACTCCTTTATGTCGTCAAGGCCGAGGTTCTGTATCGACTTTGAAACAGAATCCTTTCTATATACAGTTACTGGCCTTCTTAGATATAAAGAATTATATGAGCCCTCTGGTCGAGAATTACCAGATTTGCCATATCCTGCTATTGGATAATGAACAGATTCCCCAAGTGTAATTGAATTTAGGAACACCTGCCCTACGTTGCAGTTTCTAACCAATTCTTTAATACAACCATTGTCATGACCAAATACACTTAGGCCATAACCATATTCACAAGTATTATGAGATGCTATAGCTTCTTCTATCGCACTAAATCTCTTTATCGATACATTAGGCCCAAAAATTTCACTAGTATTGTATATACCTTTTTCGTCTATTTCATCAGTAAGATGTATAGATGGCGTAACATAATATCCCTTATACCCCGTATCAATGTCTATTTCTTTTCCTCTCATTAGAACTTCTGCCCCTTCACGCTGTGATATCCCTTGTAACCTTAAATAATTTTGCATTGCATTCTCTGATATTAAAGGTCCCATGAAAGGTCTTTTACCTCTATACTCATCTAAGGGGTGTCCTACTCTTAATTTTTTTGATTTTTTGTGGAATTTATCGATGAATTGATCTGCAAGGTCCTTGTGCACAAAGATTCTTCTTATGCCGTTGCTCCTTTGTCCTGCACTAACAAAAGCACCAAATATCAATTCGTTGACAGCGTTCTCAACATCGGCATCAGAAAGTATAACAGATGCATTCTTGCCGCCCGTTCCCATAACAAGAATCTTCCAATAATCATCTGATATATATTGTGATATCTTAGTAGCTGTTTCAAAGGTACCATTAAAGAACACCGTGTATACACCGTGATGTTTTATTATCCTCTTAGATATCTCTTTTTCACCTAATACCATGTTAAAAACACCACTAGGTAATTCTGCATGATGAACTGCTTCTGCTATAACTTGTCCTACTAATGGAGTATGTTCAGAAGGTTTATATACGACGGTATTGCCTATCAATAATGAACTCACGATGGAACGTATTGGATATAATACAGGTTGATTGAATGGCGCTATTACTGCCACCACTCCGTTGGGTTTATATAACTGAATAACTTCTTTAGAGTCATCAAGGACAGAACCATCAAAAGGGGTATAAGAACCGAACTGTCTAAAAAGTTCGTTTATATCATTAAGCGCAAGTTCTACTTCCTGCTTTGAATCCCAAATAGGACGACCAAGTTCTCTTGAGGTTAGTTCGACCAGCCAAGGAGAAAGCATCTCTAAGGAATTTTTGAGCCTTCCTAACATCTCTAATCTAGTTTTTCCATCTAGAGATGACCACTTCTCAAAAACATCTTTAGCACTCTGAACTGCTTCTTCTGCATGGGGAAAATAAACAGGTATACTAACGATAAGGTCTTTAGTATTACCGGGGTCCCTCTTATCCACATAAGAATTAGGATGCTCCGGAATAACAAACCTTCCATTAATATAGTTACCGGAAAAGGAAAAATCTCGCCAAGCTATGTTCTGCATGTTTCCCCCAAAACCGATTTACAATAGTTACTTTTTTATATATACAAAATTCAAATTAGGCAAAAAGAATAATGGATAAAAAAATTAAAGCTGTAATCTTTGATCTTGATGGAACATTAGCAGATTCCTTCCATATCGGTTTAGCCGTAGCAAATGAACTAGCACCAAAATATAAATATAAACCAATAGAGGATTCTCCTATAATAAGAGACATGTCCTTTAAAGAATTCCTTCTTTCACATCTTAACCTTGGAAAGATAAGACTTCTATTTTGGGCTAGAGAGATCAAAAGGATAATAAGTCAAAAAACAGGGGATATAAAGATATTCCCCGGTATAAAAGAAATGTTAGAGGAGCTTTCCAAGGAATGTAAACTCGGTATACTAACGTCTAACAGCACAAAGAACGCCCTACAAGTTCTAGAGAACAACGGAATAGGGCATTATTTTAGTTTTATGTATACTAATTGCTCTGCATTTGGGAAATGGGTACATTTAAAAAAATTATTAAGGACAGAAAAATATGAGAAAGAAGATGTTATTTATGTAGGGGATGAGATACGAGACATAGATTCATGCAAAATAATTGGCATACCCATAATAGCTGTAACGTGGGGAGGAAACTCCGCTAAAGCATTAATGCAAACTGGGGCAGATTATTATGCGTATATACCCTCTGACATAACAGCGATAATAAGAATGATAAACAAGGATTCCTTTTAGTTCTCTATTAGATTTAATATCCCATCAAATCTATCTATAAACATATCAGGTATTATATTCTCGTTAATGAATTTTTCTTTAGACCAATTACCATAAGTAACAGCACAAGTGCTTGTCCCTGCATTCTTTCCAAAAAGGACATCTCTATCTGTATCTCCTACCATTAATATTTTTTTAGGATCCACTTTTAACTTTTCACATATTTCAAAAAGTAATTTTGGGTCTGGCTTTGCTGGCACACCTTCATCCCGACCTCTTACTTCTAGAAAATATCCTCTAATGCCAGCAGATTTAAGCTCTGCTTCTGCACAAAAAGTATGTTTAGCAGTAGCAACAGCCATTTTGTATCCTCTTTCATGCAAAGACCTTATAGTTTCCTTAACACCTTCAAAGGTTTCTGCTTTATCCATATAATTATCGTAGTAATGACTTACATAATAATCCCCAACTTTTTTAGTCATTTCTTTTGTTGCTCCGGGCATCAGTACATCAAGTGTCTCTGGCAAACTTTTACCCATAAAAAAGTGTGAATCAAGTTTTGTTATAGCAGGTTCTATCCCATATACATCCATGGCCTTGAACAAAGAATCAAGTATGCCTTTAGAACTGTCTATAAGTGTTCCATCAAGGTCAAAGACTATAGCATCAAATTTCATAGAATGGACATTATTACATGATATTAAAAAAGGGAAGGAGATAGATACATCCCCTTCCCCTAGACGTTTAACTTCTACGATCTTTTTCCTTAGCCTTTTTTAATACTCACCTTCTTTGGCTTTTTCTGCTCAGCCTTTGGAAGCTCAATTTTTAATATACCATCCTTATACTGTGCATCTATTTTTTCTTCGTTAACGTCAGCTATGTTAAAAGACCTCATAAATGAACCATAACTCCTTTCACACCTATAAACGTTATCACTTTCTTCTGTATATTCCTTGTTCCTTTCTCCTTTTAGGGTAAGAACGCCATCTTTAATTTCTATGCTTACATCTTTTTCATCTACACCAGGTAGTTCTGCTGTTATAAGATATTTGTCATCTTTCTCTATTATGTCTACTGCTGGTCTCCAAGAAGACATTTCTCCTACACTACCTGTTACTGGTGCAAAAAAGTCATCATAGAATTTGTCTCCAAAGAAAAGATCGAACATTGATTTCCTGTTTGTTGGTTTTGTAATTTCATACTTCATAGTTATCTCCCTCCTTTTTTACTATTAATTAATTATTTAAACATAAAGAAACCATCAAAAAGCCCTTCTAGCGAAAAACCACAACCACAATCACTTAACCATTTCATATCAAACACCCCCTTTATTTTTTTATCTTCCTTCCAAATAAAAACTGGGTATCGTTTAAAAGAAAGTCAAGTCCACTAATTCAAAATTCAGGTTCGCTGATCTTTTAAATTGACTTAAGTACTTGAAAACATTATTATGCACGCATGTGCAAAACTATATAAAGTGAGGTCATATTTTGAGACCAAAAAAAACAAGATGGATAAAATGCAGTCCAAAAGAAAGATGCTTTAGACCTAAATGTAAAAAGACTAGCGAACTTATCGGGATTACTTTAACGATTGACGAGCTTGAGGTGTTAAGACTAAGTTACCTTGAGGAGTGGGAACAGAGCAAGATAGCAAAGGGAATGAAGATACACCGCTCAACTGTTTCAAGAATACTGTCTTCTGCTAATTACAAAGTTACAGATGCTCTTGTTAATATAAAAGCGATAAAGGTAGAGGGGGGTTGCTGTGAAATCGTTAAAAAATAAAATCTTGAAATCAACGACGTTTAGGGTCTCTTTGTTCCTTATAAGCTCTTTGCTCATATATTTTAATTTAGAGAGGGTTTCCAGTTGGATAACTTTTTCTCTACTCAAAATGGATCCTACAACTAAAATAGGTTCAGCCGTTCAGTTCTTTATATTTGATACACCAAAAGTATTAATACTTTTAGTAGTGATAGTTTTTATAGTTGGCGTAACAAGAACTTTTTTTACACCAGAGAGGATAAAAAAAACACTCTCTGGAAAAAGCGAATTCACGGGTAATATCCTTGCCTCACTTTTGGGCATAATGACTCCTTTCTGTACTTGCTCTGCAATCCCTTTATTTATAGGTTTTGTTACTAGTGGAGTACCACTAGGAATAACTTTTTCTTTCTTGATTTCTTCACCGATGATAAATGAAGTAGCCCTAGTCCTTTTACTTGGCATGTTCGGTTGGAAGGTTGCTCTACTCTATTTAACTACTGGGCTATTTATAGCTATAGTAGCTGGTTGGGTCATAGGGAAGCTTAAATTAGAAAGATATATAGAAGAATGGGTTTACGAGAACAAAGCAGAAACATCAAAGAATGAAAAAAGTGTTCTAAGTTGGAAACAAAGAACAGACGTTGGTTTCAAAAATGTAAAGGAGATAGTAGGAAAAGTTTGGACTTATTTGATTATGGGAATTGCAATAGGCGCCTTCATCCATGGATATATACCTGAAAATTATCTTGCTAACATAATGGGCAAAGGAGCATGGTGGTCTGTGCCTACAGCTGTTCTTATAGGTGTACCACTTTATTCTAATGCAGCGGGGATAATACCTATAGTCCAATCGCTACTAGGAAAGGGGGCTGCACTCGGAACTGTGCTAGCATTTATGATGGCAACAATAGGACTATCGCTACCTGAAATAATAATTTTGAGAAAAGTTTTAAAACTAAAATTAATATTGACGTTCGTTGGTGTGGTAGCCATTGGTATATTAATCGTTGGATATATATTTAATCTAATCTTTTAAATAAAGGAGAAAAAATGGCTGTACATCTAAAATTTTTAGACAGATTCCTGACCTTATGGATTTTTTTAGCAATGCTGATTGGCGTTTTTTTGGGGTATCTTATCCCGGGCGTGGTCCCATTTATCAACAAGTTCAACCTAGGTACCACCTCAATTCCAATCGCGATTGGCTTAATACTAATGATGTATCCACCTCTTGCAAAAGTAAAATATGAAGAGCTAGGCCGAGTTTTCTCAAACAAAAAAATATTAACACTTTCTTTAATACAGAATTGGATAATTGGCCCTGTTTTGATGTTCGTTCTGGCAATAATATTCCTGCATGACAAGCCTGAATATATGATAGGGCTAATATTAATAGGTCTTGCAAGATGCATCGCCATGGTAATTGTTTGGAATGATCTAGCCAAAGGAGATACTGAATATTGTGCTGGTCTTGTTGCTTTTAATTCCATTTTTCAAGTTTTGTTCTTTTCTGTTTATGCATATATTTTTATAACCGTACTCCCTTCGTGGTTTGGCCTTAAAGGTGCTGTTGTAAATATAACAATAAAAGAAATTGCTATTAGTGTTTTTATTTATTTAGGTATCCCTTTTATTGCAGGTATGCTTACAAGATACATACTAATTAAAATAAAAGACAAACAATGGTATCAAACAAAATTCATACCAAAAATAAGCCCAATAACATTACTAGCTCTTTTATTTACAATCATCATCATGTTCTCTCTTAAAGGAGAATATATAGTACAGTTGCCAATGGATGTAATAAGGATAACCATACCACTATTGATATATTTTGTAGTAATGTTCCTCATGTCCTTTTTCTTAAGTAAAAAGTTTGGGGCAAACTACAAAGAATCAACAACTCTTTCTTTTACGGCCGCTTCTAATAATTTTGAATTAGCCATAGCCGTAGCAATAGCAACTTTTGGAATAGGACACGGTGCAGCTTTTGCAGCTGTAATAGGACCACTAGTAGAAGTTCCAGTACTAATCGGCCTCGTCAGTGTGGCCTTGTATTTTAAAAAGAAATATTTTTTAAAAGTTAAGTTCGAGCCTTACACCAAAGTCTAATAACTGACCATACAAACGGAATTCCCCGCTACTTTTTCCATAGTGTCCTGTTATGTTAAACCCAATAGAAAGGTCTTTGGTAAAAAGATACATTAATTCTGCTCTCGTTATAGCGCTAGAATCTGTAAGGTTAGCAATGTTAAAAACACTTATATTGGTATCATTCCATGAACCAGGATTTGGTGCATAGACCATGAACATTGCATATTGTTTAGCTGTATTAAGAGGCACATAAGCTTTCTTTAACCATAGAACACCATACATAGAAGGGTCTTTATAACCTTCGCCGTTATAATAGTACTCTAGAGAAAAAGTTATTGAATCTGCATCAAGAAAAGGCATTTCATAGCTCATGCCTGCAGAAACAGTCCAATATGCTTTCTTGGTATCCATGTAAGGAGTTCCAGCCTGTGTATAAAATATTTTATCACTCCCTTTTGAAACACTAGCCTCTGCATATACGTCTATCTCATATAATGCCGTAGAAAGATCAAAACCAAGCTTTGTTGCAGCATCTTTTTTTGCCCTAGTTGAAATAGAAAATTCTGATGCTTCTAATGGTAACTCATAGCGTACAACATAAGAAACTTGATCTATGTTCCTGGCATCATCAAGATCTCCTATTAAATAAAAGTTGCTGCTATTTATTGGAACATGTATCTTCACCAACGGAAGCCCTGTTCTTCTATCATAGTCGTAAAAAGGGTTCTTCATGGTCTGGTTCAAGAAATCAGTTGGGTTCCAAAATTTTGCCGCACCATATTTAACTTTTTGTTTACCCAACGTAAAGAAAACGCTGTTGTATGTATTGAACATAATTTTTGCTTCATCAAGATCAGCAGAAAGTTTTTCATAAGTTTCTCCTGTAACAGGAGAAAGCTCTCCTTCTGAAGTAGGAGTATAAACAAATTTACCTTTAAGAAAGAACCTTACATCTTCTGGAAGTTTTGAATCAAGATATACGTAGCCAAGATTGGTATTAGTAAAAACATTATTATTAAAACTCTTATCACTATACGTTGAATAATAAAAGTCGCTGAATATAGAACCGCCAATTTCTGTTTTATCTCTTAAAGAAAAGTCTTTTTGTTCCTGTGTTATACCTTTGTCCTCGGCAAAAGCTTGGTCCAGACTAATGTCATCTGTTGGGAAATCCTCTGCAAAGGATATTGAAGAATTAATTATGAACAACAATAAAAACACTCTAAATAATCTTTTATTCATAATGATCACCTGCTTTTACTTTCCAGCCAAGCTTTTGTGAATATATTGGCTGGCAATGAATTAAGATCAACTTCTTTAATAAGTATTATTGTAGAATTACCAACCTCAAGCTTATCAAAGATTCTCATTTCTTGAGGCACCCATACATCTGCTTTTTTTGACTCGCTATATTTTTTATACCACTTTGGATAAAAGGTCGTTCTTAACAATTTCCCAGATAAAGCATATTCATCTCTCTTTAATATATTATTGTTCTCAGAATCTATCCAAAGCATTATTTTGGGATATGCGACGTCTATTCCTTTTTTTGCAGCAAGATCCACTTTGTAAGAATCAAACTGTCCCAATTTTTCATTCCCTATATATTTTACTATATATTCCTCTGCTAATCTTGATTCATCAAAGTCAGCTCTTCTAGAATTAGTTCCTGCTATTTTTTCTCTCTCTGTCCTTCTGTCCCATTTACCAGTAGCAGGATCATACATCCAAAGATTTTTGTCTATCTTAAGATATCCTTTCCCAGCCTCTTCTTTTGGTTTTAAGAACAGTATCATGAATTTGTTGTCAAGATCCCTTCTATAAACAACAGCCTCATAAATTCTGGGCGTTTTACCTCTTTC
Source organism: uncultured Bdellovibrionales bacterium (assembly GCA_964411885.1). Classification (GTDB taxonomy): domain Bacteria; phylum Bdellovibrionota; class JAFGOL01; order JAFGOL01; family JAFGOL01; genus JAKLHL01. The sequence continues at coordinate 53,608 of CAYPMK010000001.1, read as the reverse complement.
TGTTTCTTTAATAAAAGCGCTAGATTTATAATCTCCACTATTACGCTGCCTATCATCTACCACCTTAACTAGTTCAAGAGCCTGCCCATCAGTCAATGGTTTGAGAGAATATAACGGCTTTATAGATAAAAGCGTTACCAATATAATAAAGATAAGTTTTTGCATTTTCATCTCCTTAACTAAGATTTATAGCAGTTACTGGCTTCATCTTGCTTGCCCTATATGCAGGTATTATAGAACCACAGGTAGCAAAAAAAGTTATAGTGATAAAAGAAAATATAAGATTAGATGGTTTGACAAGGAGTATTATGTGATCACTCAGCAATAACACTTTAAATGATAGTGACGTGACAGGTATTTCTATGAAATTTATTATGTAGCATAAAACAACACCAAAAACAGTCCCTACAAAAGAACTTATTGCAGAAAGTATAAATCCCTCAAGAACAAACATCTTAAGGACCTCTTTTCTATACATACCTATAGCTCTTAGTGTACCTATCTCGCTAGTCCTTTCCTTTATAGACATCCACACAGAGTTAGTTATCCCTAGAACTATTATAAAAAGAAGAACAAAGACCAGCAAAATACTTAACACGCTAAATGTTTTTATTATCCATTTCATGAACGATATTTCATCTTCCCATGTTGTTATATCTATCTTTTGACCAGTCCATGTTTCTGCAGTTACACGCTCAAACTTCATCCAAAATGGTTTTGATTCCTTTTCCATTAATCTATAACCTTTTTTTGAGAGCATCGTTCTTAACTGATTCTCTACTTTTGAGGTATCCTTAACATTCTTAAGATATATCATTATTTGACCGGTAGTAGTTTCGTTCATTTGATAAAGTTCTCTAAGGTCTTCTTTGTGAAGAAAAAGACCAAACTGAGATAAAAAACCTATATCCTTTAATACAGCACATACAGTAACATCTTTTGTGTTGTATATATTTCTATACGTTGGCATAGATATAGTAACAGCATCTCCAACCATAACACCAAGTCTATCTGCATGATTCTCGAATATAAGAACACCACCCCTTTCTTTCATGCAATCAAAACTTCCATTACCATATTTTCCCTTTGGTGCTATTTCCATTACCTCTTTAATATCTTTTTCTGTGTTTATATCAACACCCCACATTGGGTATTGTAAAGAGGCTGTATCAGAAACTATTTTTCCCCAACCTTTTATTCTATCTAGAACGACAGTTGTATCTTTTATGTGGTTATTTGCAATGTCCTCCAATTCCTTATAATCCTTAACTACAGGAGCGGCAGAGCTTGAACTTATTTTATGAAACCCAGCTATATTAACATGACCCGTCAAAAGTGTAGTAGAAGAACGGATCATCGTGTCCTCTATACCAGAGGTTAACGACATTAATAGCGTAAGTATTATCGACGTAATAGTTATAGACGCGGAAAGTATTAGTGTTCTGCTTCTATTCTTTAAAAGGTTCCTTGCTGCTATCTGGATGAATTTAAACATTTTTTATTCTCCCTTCTGCATAGCGGTTATAGGAGGAACACTTGCGGCTTTTCTGGCTGGATAATAGCTAGAAAGTAAGCTAACGAACACTATAAGGACAAGAACAGCTAGTACGTACACCATCTCTATAGAAAGATATAATCTTGGACCAGAAAATAAGAATAAAAATATTTTTGAAGTTCCAGCCGGAACACCAAAGTAATGAAAGAATATTACCACCATTAAGCCCATAAAAATGCCAAATAAACCAAATAAAGAACTTAGCAAGGATGTCTCTGCTAATATTAATTTTAAGACGTAGTTCTTTTGGGCACCCATCGCACGCATAGTCCCTATTTCTTTAGTCCTTTCCATTGTTGCCATTAACATTGAATTCATTATTATAAAAACAGCTACAAGAAAAATAATCCCTATAAAAATATAGAGGATCACTTTCATCGCAAAAGTAAATTGACCCAGAGTGCCAGAAGCATCCAGCCAGTTAAGAGTCTTTATATTAAGCTTGTGTTCTAAATTTAGTTTTTCTATTTCTACAATAGTTTTTTTTATCTTTGAAGGGTCTTTTAAGATAACAGCTATATTAAGACACATGCCGTCTTCCATTTGTTCGTCTGTATATTCAAGTTCAAGAACATTAACCCTGTCCTTCTTATCTATTTTATCAGATATTCCTCTTGAACCACTTGCAGTAACTATTGATCGTTTACCTTCACTAAACATTTTTTCTATATCTTCTTCGTTCATATCAAGATCGCCAACTATCTTTTCCATCTCTTTTTCAAGCTTTTCTGTTTCCCTCATTCTTTCTGCTGTCATAAAACCATAAAGATCTCTGAACGACATAATGTCCATTACGTTGTAGTGACCCATAAGAGGAGAATCCTCAAAATTCTTATATTTAAAAACACCGTAGACCTTTAGATTAACTGATTTCATAAAACCATTCTTAGAAACAGTCTGAAGAGGAAAAACGTCACCTATATTTATTTTATAAAGTATTATTTTTGGAGCTATGTTCTTATAGAAAAAACTGTATCTTTCATAAAAGTTCTCATCATTCATATCCAAAAACTTTTCACACAACACATTTATGTCATTAACGTCAGTAACAAGAAGCTCTTTAAGCAAAGGAATTAGTTCTTTCGTCTGCAGTACATCCATTTGGTTATAGATTTCAGAAGCTTGCTCTATATTAGACTTAACTTTATCTTCAAGTTCTTTATCGCCTTTTATTCTTCTTTTCTCTTTTTCAAGAGATTCTTTTATTGTGTCAAGCCTCCTCGCTATTTTATGTTTTATCTGGTCTTCATATTCAGATTCATTAAATAAAAAACCACGTTTACCTTTTGGGATTTGTGTGCCCTTAACTATTTGTACTAGCGGGAAATTGTCAACATACTGATCTGGTACAACCCCCATATACAAGAAGAAGAACGTACTATCGTCGTATATTAATGGAGCTATCTTATTCTCTAAAAATTCCAGATGATCGTTCTTGTTTGAATCAAAACTCTTCCAAAACGCAGAGGACAAAGCTTGTTGTAGGTCTTTTTTATTTTTCTCTAAATCCTCATCAGAGATGCTTCCAATATCAGTAACGTTGTTAACATATGTTCTTTGAACATTAAGTATTATCATCCTTATATGATCTTTAAGAGCCTGTTCTTTTTGTTTTGAGCCTTTGAATTTTCTTAGTTCAGCCAACTTTATGTCGAGTATATTACCCGGGTTGAGAAAACCCATGTTAACACCTTGAGCAACAACAGCCTTAACATCAGGTATCTTAGAAACTAGTTCTTTTATCTGTTTAAAATTATTTATTGGTTCTATATCAGGAAAATTACCTCCCGGACCACCAGTAACAGAGAGCCTTTCTTTAGAGTCAGCAGAATAAAGCTGTATATCACCAGAAACACTGTTCGTTATACTCTTACGCATACCATCAGAGACTGATTCAACAAAAGACCCTCCTATCACAGCAAGAAAGCTACCAAAGGCCACAACAGAGCCTATAACTATTATTTTTATTTTCCTTGAAACAAGGTTCCTAAAAGCAAGTTTAAAGAACACAGGCTTTCTTCCCCTTTTCTTTTATGATCTCTCCGTCGTGTAGATATACTACCCTGCAAGCCTGTTTCATTATATTTTGATCATGAGTAGAAAAAACAAAAGTCGTTTTCTCCTTCTTATTAAGGTCTTTCATTATATCTAAAATATTCTGTCCAGTAACGGAATCAAGGTTTGCAGTTGGTTCATCTGCCAAAACTATTTTTGGATGTGTAACAAGGGCTCTAGCTATGGCAACTCTTTGTCTTTGACCACCAGAAAGTTCATTTGGTCTATGTTTTGCATAATTCTTTAGTCCTACAGCATCTATAAAATGTTTTACTCTTTTTTCACGTTCTAGTTTTGTCATTTGATTCTTTAACAAAAGAGGAAATTCAACATTGTCATAAACGTTTAACACAGAGATCAAGTTGAACGTCTGAAATATAAAGCCAAGTGTATTAAGTCTTAATTCAGTAAGTTCACGATCAGATAATTTAGAGGTTTTTTTACCACCAACTATAACTTCGCCTTTTGTGGCTGTATCTACACAACCTATTAAGTTAAGAAGCGTTGTCTTCCCACTACCAGAAGGACCCGCTACGGCCATGAATTCCGCTTCATCTATCTTAAGATCGATCTTTTTAAGTGCAGGTACTACAACTTTACCAAGATAATAATCTTTACTTACAGATCTAAAATCTATGAGCATATTTATACCCCTTTTCTTTTCTCCTTAGCCTCTCTCAACATAGAGCAAATCACGGCTAAGGTAAGCAACAATATTATTATTAATAAAGATAAACCTGTTGGGATCTTGTAGAAGTGAGACACCAACATTTTAATACCCACATAAACAAGAATGACCGAAAGAGCATGTTTTAGATAATAGAACCTGTCTACGAAACTTGCTAAGGCAAAATAAAGCGCCCTAAGTCCAAGAATAGCAAATATGTTAGAGGTAAAAACGATGAATGGATTTCTTGTTACAGCTATAATGGCTGGTATAGAATCAACTGCAAAAACCAAATCTGAGCTTTCTACAACCAACAAGACAACGAACATCGGCGTTGCATAACGCTTAGCACCTTTTTTTGTAAAAAAATGACCATCATCATATTGCGTAGTTACAGGAAACAGCTTCTTAAAGATCCTTAAGATTATATTGTTTTCTGGTTCTATATGTGTTTCTTTCTGTACTCCCATCTTTATCCCTGTAAAAACAAGGAATAAACCAAAAATATAGATCATGAATTCAAATCTTTCTATCAAGGCTATGCCTGCAAAAATAAATATGGCTCTAAGAACTATGGCTCCTAATACTCCCCAGAAAAGTATCTTGTGTTGGTATTTCTTTGGTACCTTAAAAAAAGTAAAGACCATAAGAAAAACGAAAAGGTTATCTACGCTAAGAGATTTCTCTATTATATAACCTGTAAGAAAAGCCAAAGCATCTTCTTTCCCATCAAAGAGATATATTCCTAAATTGAATATTAACGCTAAGCTTATCCAAAAAACGCTCCATATAACGGCTTCCTTAAATTTTATCTCGTGAGCTTTTCTTTGAAAGACACCAAGATCTAGTGCTAACATCAAGACTACAAAAACTATAAAACCTATCCAAACATAAAGTGGAAAGCCGGCCATAACACCCCCTGTTAAATAAACGCCTAAAAGCCTTATAACGTGCTTGACTGTGGTTGACAAACAGAAACTGATAGACTAATTTCAGCGTGCTTTAGCATATTTTATGCGGAGAGGTGTCCGAGCGGTCGAAGGTGCATGCTTGGAAAGCATGTGTGGTGTCACAGCCACCGTGGGTTCGATTCCCACCCTCTCCGCCAAACTGTTACCTAGAATCAATCAGGAGCACTGTTATGGAAAATGACAAGATAGAAGTTCTAGAACAGAACCAAGAAACGCTCCAAGAGAAAGTATCTGCAATGTCCTCAGAGGACAGAGTGGAATATTTCATGTCTCTATCTAGGGACGAAGCAGAAGATCTTTTTCTTGACCTTCCACCAGAGGATCAAAAAGACATATTTCTAAACCTTTCAACTGCTCAACAAAGAACTTTTTTAAGGATGCTATCTTTGGATTCAATGGCAGACTTAATACAGCATCTTCCAGAGAGTATGAAATATGAAGCACTCAACATGTTGGATCCACAAACCAAAATGGAAGTAATAGGATTACTCGTATACGCAGAGGATATGGCTGGAGGAGTAATGACTCCTCACTTCTTAAGATTAAAACCCGATATGGAAGTTGAAGTAGCAATAAGATACCTTAGAACATATTCAAAACATCATGACGAAACAATATACTATACTGTGGTCGTAGATAACGAAGATAAACTATTAGGAGTAGTATCTTTTAGAGACCTGTTATTATCTCACCCTACCAAAAAGATCGGCGATATAATGGAAACTGATCATGTTTCCGTACTCGACACCATGGATCAAGAAGAAGTTGCACAAGCATTCTCTGATTACGACCTCAGCGCAATACCAGTTGTAGATAAGGATGGTCATATAAAAGGAGTCATAACTCCAGAGGATATCAGTCAAGTAATAGAAGAAGAAGCAACTGAAGACATTCAAAGAATAGGAGGTATGGAAGCTCTCGATGATCCATACTGGAAAACTGATTTTCTAACACTAACAAAAAAACGAGCTGGCTGGCTAATCGTACTTTTAATAGGAGAAACTTTTACTGCTACCGCCATGGGAAGATATGAAGCATTACTCCAGCAAGCAATAGTATTAAGCTTGTTTTTACCTCTTATAATAAGTAGCGGAGGAAATTCTGGTTCTCAGGCAGCAACCCTCATAATAAGGTCGTTGGCACTTAAAGAAATGAGACTCAGAGATTGGTCGAGAGTATTATTAAGAGAAGTTGGCACCGGCTTAATAATGGGAGTAATACTTGGAGTTGTTGCATTGATAAGGATAATGGTGTGGCCAAATAGAGAGGCCTTGTATGGAGCACACTATGGTAAAGTAGCAATAGCAGTAGCAATAAGCTTAACTTGTGTTGTTCTATGGGGAACTATAACTGGAGCCATGCTTCCTTTTATACTAAGAAAATTTAAGGCAGATCCAGCGAGAGCTTCTGCCCCTCTTGTAGCAACCATTGTAGATATAACAGGGATAATGATTTACTTTACTGTCGCAACCATATTGCTCAAAGGCATCTTGCTATAGATCAGCTTTTGTTATCTTCTATAGTTTTCTTGCTTATCATCTTACCAATAAAATAAACCAGCAATAACACTACCGCTACACCAATAAGGATCATAGTAGATTCTTTTTGGATAACCTCTATAACAGCTTCTATAGGAGGAAGATGTTCAGAGAAAAAATAGCCAGCCCAAAAAGCTATTTGAGACGAAATAAGAGCTCCACTTATAACAGCTGTTAAGAATTTTTGTTGTGTCATATGAGAAATACCACACGCAACAAAAACAGGATTTCTTATACCGCCCGGAATAAATCTAACTATAAAGGCTCCTTTAGCCCCATATTTACGTATGAATTTTAGAGCTTTTCTTCTTTTTGTATCTGGAAAGATCCGTCTTACTATTCTTAGTTTAGCAAGTCTTTTGCCATATATCCTAGCTAAAAGATAGTACCAATAGTCTGTCATTACAACGCCTATGACACCTGCGGCTAGAGTTGGTAGCCACATAGCTCCACCAGCGTCCCTAGACAAATAACCACCCACAAACAATATTAGTTCCTCTGATAAAGGGACAAAGAACAATATCAGTGTAAAACCCAAAAACACCACAAGATATGGGTTGTTGGAAAAATAATCTATTAAGTAGTTAAGATATTCCAAAAAAACTTACCATCTAAACAATATTGAAAAGAAAAGATCATATGTCATACGTGACTGTTTAACAAAACCGCCACCGCCAGTTGTATAAGTAGCAAAACTATTCGTCATATGGAATGGTGTCATCCCGAGACCGAAAGTATTAGTAAAATAATATTTAACAAAAAGACCATATCCAAGCTGCATAACGTCTATAACCTTATATCCGCTAGCAAAAGAAAAAGATGGCCCAAAATCTATCATAGGACCCAATATTAGTTGGCTTCTTGAGGCAATATCAAAACTAAAAGGTATCTCTATTAAGAAATATGGTTTGAATGAATTAACACCAGAACTAACATTGTTTACCGTCTCACTAAAGTGAGAATAATTGATTCCATATTTTAGATATTTTCCACCACCAACAAGACCAACGGCAAATTGACCTGCTGAATTTTTGATATTAAATACAGGCCCTATTACCAAGCCCATTTCTGAGTCCCAATCTTCCCTTTCATCCGCATAAGAAAAACCACAAAAAGATGCTAAAACCATTACTATAAGGATCTTTTTAAACATAAAAAACACCTCCTTCTATTTTCGCTTAAGGTACCTTCTCTTTTCGTTCATGTCTACACGAATATATTTATATCTATCAAAATATAAGAGATGCGGTTTATAATTATGGATATATTCATGATAGAGCCTGTAAAGAACGGTAAATGAAAGAGGAATAAAAGTACAATCACTAACAACTATATCCCTCATTCTATTCAACACTTTTATCTTCTGAGGTCCATTTTCCATTTTTACGACCTTTTCAAAAAGATCTTCATATTCCTTATTATAATAGCCAGAATAATTAGTCTTATATTTTAACTTCCCCTTATAAAAGAGTCTTAACATTTCATCTGGAACACTAAAGTTACTCCACTCAGAAACAAAGAATAAGTGAACAGGATCACTTGTTTCACTCAATCGAGCATATATCTTTTCCTGTGAGTCCTCGTACTCTAATCGGATCTTTATACCAAGCTCAGATGCTGAGTCTGAATAAAATTTACCGATTCTTCTTAAAGCAGGTGTGTCCTTTAACAAAAGCACCAACTCCGGTAATTTATTCCCTAAAGGGTAGCCTGCACTTTTCAAAAAAGTAGCCGCCTTTTTCATATCGTATGCTGAATAAGGATTGTTGTAAGAAGGGTCATATCCATATATGTGAGGAGGTATTACCCAGTGAGCAAGCATGGGCGACATGTAATAATTAACACTTATACTTTTATCGTTGTCATAAGCAAGTGTTAAAGCCTTTCTCAGATCTTGATTCTTGCCAATGAGGGAATTGTTAAGGTTGAACATTAAACCAGTAAACTCAACGTTGCTATCTATATAAGACTTAACTCCTTTCTTTCTATGCTTGTCCGTTAATTCAGAATCCTGAGAAAAGTATTCATAAAAATAATCTTCTTCTGGAGTATAGATATCCACAAGACCAGAATCAAAAAGTTTTTTACGTTCTGCATCGCTTTTTATAAAATGTATCGTTATCATGTCAACGAACGGTATCTTTTTTCCTGCATCATCTAAAAGACCATGTTCATAAGCCTGCGACGGACCTTCGTCAGGATAATAATTCTTTCTATAATCAGGGTTCTTTAATAATATGATTTTTTCTCCGTCGCCCCAACTCGAAAGAATATAAGGCCCTGTACCAACAGGATGCCAGTCTATATCTTTGCCGTAATACCGAACTGCTTCTTTAGAAATAATACTAGCTCCTGGAGCAGTAAGTGTTTCTAAAAAATAAGGACAGACCTGCCTTAATGATACCCTGATAGTTTGGTCATCTATCAATTCTAACCCATCGACCTCATTGTTCTCTATAAAATGCTCAAGATCTCCCCCGTTTTTAAAGAACTCTTGTGCTTTAACCCTATATTCCATAAGACCTTTTATGTAATATACAAAATAAGCTTTATTATAAGGTGGATATGTTACAAAATGTTTCAACGAATAAATGACATCACTTGCAGTAACCTGCTTACCTTTACCACCAATAAAACATGGATCATCTGAAAATTTTATGCCCTTCTTTATCTTTATTAAATAACTCAGTTTATCCTTACTTAGCTCTGGGAATCCATCTGCAATAAGTGGCGAAACCTGATACGGTTCTTTCAAGTAGTCATAATCATATAAACCTTCAAAGATCTGTCTAACTATTCTTGTCTGATAAAAAGAAGTAGCAGAAACTGGATTTACACCGAATTGTTTTGATCTCATATATAGATTAAGTTCACTATTAGCCTCGTTCTTTTTCTGGCATGATAAAAACAAACAAAACACTAATAACATAAACATTAATTTATTTATTTTCATTATGGCCTCACTACTAGTTTAATATTTCTTACACAAGCCTGAGTTGGTTTTTTAAGATCGTCGCTGTCTGCCAATAATGAAATAGCTGCTAAAGTAACGTCATCATACTTGTCTGGCATAAAATCTTTTATCGCTTTAGATAGATTCACGCTCACCTTTACCCATTTCCCTAAAGGTGTTTTTTTATTACTCACTATATAGACACGTTTATCTTTATCTGTCGTTCTTTCAACAGGGATCATTCCTGTATTATCTGTGGCACTCCATATATATTTTATAACTCTAAATCTCATCCATCCAATATAAAGAACTGCGTATAAAGACATCGCATGATCATCCATACCCTCTACTTCATCAAGAGCTCCATCTGGTAATTTATATGCCAGCCACTCCCATTCCAAAAAAACTTCTTTGCCCTGATCATGATAATTATTTATCTTTATTTTTTTTAGCCAATAGTCCTTGTATATCGTAACAGCCTTAACTTCGCCTTCTGACCCAACAACCATTTTTATGTCTTCTGAAGGTATATCTGTACGAACAAAGCCTTTTGGATATTCCCTTAAGGCAGAACATAAACAGTTTTTATCTGGGGCAAAAGGATCTGGTCTAAGATAGTAATAATAAGAGTTGCTATTCAATATCTTCTTATAACCATCTCTTCTTGACTTCCATACTTCTAAAAAATCTTTGGTATCTTTATATGAACTAAAATCATCAATCAAAATTGTTTCACTACACCATGACGATGAAATGAGTAAATTAAAAACGAATAATAGTAAGATCAACACGCTCTATATACTAACAGAAGAACGTTTTTTTGCAAAGGAGAGTATAGCCCCTAAACAAATAGAAAGAGCCGCCGCCATTATTATTCTGTATTCAGGTTTTAAAGAAAAGGTCAGTGTATGTGCTGGTATCCAGAACCACAATACAGATGGAGCAACAAAGCCCCACATATTCTTCCAATCTATAGAATACCAAATTTCCATAAAAGGCCATTTAGAGAATAGTAGTCCTCTATCTATTAACGTGTCTGTTATTCTATGAACCACCATCATTGGGAATGCAAAAAGTATATTCATCCAAAAAGAACACCAAAAAGCCAAGGGGACATATTCAGACAAAAGACCTTTTGAAACAAGACTTTCTACTCCTGTACTATATATAGAAAAAACAAAAGTTATTAACACTCCAAGAAGTCCCCAAACAAGTGCTCTTTGACAATATCTGAGTCCCCTAAATTTCCAAACATTGTCGATGAGTCTTCTTGAAAGTAATTCTCCCATAGTTGCAAGTATGGCAAATTTAAAAAAACCCATTATCAAAGGGTGCTGTAAGGTCATATCGATAAAAATGATTTTGCCCTTATTAGAAAAAATAAAAAAACCTATTGTTGAAATTAGTACTATCCAGCTTACATCTAATAGTCTTTTTTTCATTTTTAGTAGGCCTCCCCTATTCCAAAAAGTATTGCTTTAGTATTTCTACCAGCAAGATATTCAAATCCTGCATTTATACCCAGTTCTTTATTAAGTACAAAACTTATACCACCGCCATAACAAGGCAAATAGTCGTTTAACTTAAATTTAGAAAATGATCTTGAGTGATATGCTATCCCAAGAATTCCTCTAAGCATTATGAAGTCCAATAAAAACATTTTGTACTCACCACTAAAGCTCATAAGATGTCTATCTACATATAAATCCCTTGAATATGCCCTAAACACGTCTCCAACACTAGACAACATAAAGTATGGAGCTTCTCCCATAATGAATCTTCCATAGAACCGTAAAGATATAATATGGGAATGAGTTATAAATATTTTCTCTCTAAGATCAACTGAATTAACTCCAAAACTATATTCGCTACCCATGTATTTCGAATAGATCATGCTTAGTAGATCGAAGTCAAAACCTCTCTTAATAGAAAAAATACTTCCCGGTTCCATGCTACTCCACAAAAAACCAAGACCAAGAACATGTCCACCATCAATTCCGTAGATGTCGTTAGAAATAAAAGAAGAAGGAGGAAACTTTGAATTCATACTATAGTTCCTAAATTCCATCTTTATACCCATATATGATAGTGAAGAGAATCGTTGACGATACAGAACGTTCAGAACAGAATCAGAAGATCTATATTCTCCTAAAAGCAAAGGGTCTTGTTGAAAAGGTTTATAATAATGGACCAACCTTCTTTCAAAATCTAAGGAGGAATAAAGATTATTATATTCATTGTACCAATAGTTATTAAAGACCACACTAGCATTAACATAACTATTGTTGCCTGCAGAGATAAGACCTCTTAAATAAGAAGGCTTACTTAGTGCTGGTTCTTTACTGCGCCTAAAATAGTACATAGCATCAACACCTAATGCAGAACTATCACCATCGACTTTATTATAGAATGGAAAAATGACATACCCTGTATTTTTAAAGGCGCCAGCTCTTGGAGGCTGATATTGGTTATATATTTCTAGGTCCTCATCTCTTAGATCTTGCTCGTCATAAGAAGTATCTATATCAGCTCCAGAAAGATCATATGGATCTGTGAAATCAGCGGATATAGAATGGAATAATAAATATAAAGACCAAAGCAGTAACATCTTTTATTTTTTCCTTACTATTATTGCAAAAACCGAAGCTAAAATAACAGAGCCACCCAACAACATCATCGGCATAACAGGCTCTGATAATATTAAGTAACCAAGAGTTACAGCAACGATAGGATTAACATAAGCGTGAGTCATCACTACTCCGGCAGGGAGTTCTTTTAAAGCTTTAACATATACTGTGAAAGCTATTATAGATCCAAAGACTACAAGATATAACCAAGCTAAAATAGCAGAACTAACAGGTCTTGGAATAGGTTCAGAAGACAAGAACGAAATAAGTAAAAGAACGATACCAGCAAAGAGTTGTTGATAACCAGAGCTAGTAAGAGAAGACCCAGATAATGGATATCTTTTTTGATATAAAGATCCTGCACCCCAACTTACCGTCCCTATTAATATAGCAATAGTACTAACTAGATCTGTTTTTTGATCTCCATATAGTTTAGGATATACCAATAATAAAACACCAATAAGACCAAAAAAAACTAATGATGTCTGTATCAATCCCGGTAGTTTTTTGTTCCAAAAAGATTCCATCACCAAGACCCAAACAGGAAGTGAAGATATTATTAAAGCTGTATATCCAGAATCAACATATTGTTCTCCCCAAAGAATCAACCCGTGGCCAGAACACCACAAAAGACAACCAGATATAAAGGCCCTTTTAAAATTACTAGCATCCAGTTTTATGCTATTACCCTTAAAATACGATATTAACAAAAGTACTGGTCCAGCAAGTAACATTCTGCTTCCTGCAAGAGCAAACGGAGGAAAACCACTCCCCTCCATTACACCTATCCTCATTGCAAGATATGTGCTTCCCCAAATAAGATATATTGTAATAAGATAAATAAAAGCTCTCATAGCCAAGTTAGAGCTTATTGTGATAAAACAGGCTTAGCAATGAAAACTTTATCTTATATATTAAAGGCTGCGCTTGGAATATCGTTAATAGCTTACATGATACATTCTGATAAGCTTAACCTTAATACCATATCGAGTATAAAAGATAAGTACTACCTGTTGATTCTAGTAGCTCTAATAATTATAACGGCAATAATGACTACATATTATAGATGGAAATTATTGTTGTTTGGTCAAGGCATCCATTGTAATGACAAAGAACTATTCTCAATCTTCTATATTGGAATATTTTTTTCTTCCATATTACCGGGTGTTGTGAGTGGAGATATAATCAAGAGTTCATACATAATGAAAAAGGCCAGCGATAAAAAAACCCCAGCCGTGATGACCGTTATACTAGATAGGGTAATTGGATTAATGGGATTGATGATAATATGTTGTGTAGGTTTCATAATAAATATCGACATTGTAAATAAACACAGCGCATTAAAAACACTTGCAGTTGTGATGGGGTTGTCTTTAATCTCCTTGTTAATATTTGCAATAATAGGATTATCCAGAAGAATAGGACAAACAAAAATATTCAATTATATAATTGATCACCTGCCGTTCTCGAGTCTATCAAGAAATCTTTATGAAGCATTCCATATCTATAGAGGAAAAGTAAGCACGCTATTATACTCTCTTTTAATTTCTATATTCAACCATGCACTTAATATAAGCGCTTTTTTTATAATAACTAAAGCTCTTGGTTTTGATGTTTTAGATATAAAATCTTATTTATTCATAGTGCCTACAGGCATGTTAACGTCTGCAATACCTATCACTCCTGCTGGAATAGGTGTTGGGCAAGCTGCATTTTTAAAACTATTTGAATGGTCTACAGGAGTAACAACTACAATAGGTGCAGACGCTGCAACAATATGGCAGGTCCTCTGTCTATTAATATATATGTTTGGAGTATACTTTTATATTACTTACCAACGTACTTTAAAAGAGTAGTTCCCCAAGCAAAACCAAGTCCAAACCCTACGACCATCCAATGACGTCCGTTGTTAAGTCTTTTCTTGCTATCTAAGATCTCTTTAATTGCTATAGGTATTGAGGAGGCTATAGTGTTGCCTTTGTTCCACATATTTATGTAATTTTTTTCTTTATCTATACCTAATAGCTCACCAATATTCTCTAACATTAGTTTATTTGCCTGATGAAGAACTAACCAATCTATATCGCCAAGTGTGGTACCAGATTTTTTGAATACTCTCTCTGCAGAAGGAGGAACAGTATTATTAGCAAATTTCATTACCTGCCTTCCATTCATATATAGATAATTTTTTGAACGTTCTATGCCCGGTTTTATAGATTCAAATTTAGATGTTTCTTCACTTATTCTTAATTTTGAGCCACCAGCAGGAATTATTATGTGTTCAACACCAGTACCATCTGTTCCAAAATCATGGGCTACTATTTCAAAAAGTTTTGGATCTTCTTCCACAAGAACAGCCGCAGCAGAATCGCTGAACAAAGTATCAACAGTGTAATCTCTGTAGCTAAGATATATAGAGAATTTATCTGCAGTAACAACTAAACCTTTTTTAAAACCCATACCGGCTATAAGACTTTGAGCAATAGACAAAGAATGTACAAAGCCAGTACATCCCATTCTTACATCAACTGTATAGATCGAATTTGGTAACTCACAAAGGGTTTGCACCTGAGCTGATGTTTGTGGCAATATGTAATCTGGGCTTAAAGTACAAAGGACCATAAATTCAATTTCATTTCTGTTTATGTTGTTCTTTTCTATCAATTGATTAACTGCTTTAACAGCAAGATCACTCGTTGACTGATCTTCTGTTGCAATATGCCTTTCCTTAATACCCACCTTCTCTTCAAGAAAATCATTCTTTGCATGTTCAAAAAAATCATTGTCTATCACCTTCTCTGGAAGATAATACTCAATTGCACTGATACCTATTTTTTTCATGTTAAAGACTCCCTAGGAAGTATCTATTATGACACAAAGCCCCTCTAGTCAAGACAGCGTCTTGTTTACAATTACAGATACTTATGTTAATTAGTTAACTTGTGAAAACACCAATATTAAGAAAAACGATAATAAAATTGCTCAAAACAGGGCACGCAAGGAACATTAAGACCCTTGCAGAAAGGGTCCATCCAGCGGACATGGCAAACAGTCTTGCATCATTAGATCAAGAAAACATAAAACGACTTTTTGATCATATTAGCGATAACAAGACTATTGCAAAGATACTATCAAAAATGGATGATAGACGTACTGCGTCAAAAGCACTCCATGTGATAAAAAAGGAAAGGCTTGCCGAGATCTTTTCATTCATAAGCCCTGATGATAGCGCAGACATAATAGGATATCTTTCATCAAAGGACGCACAAGCAGTTCTTAAATTAATAAACAAAGACACTTCTTCAACGCTTAACGAACTTTTAAAATATCCTCACAACAGCTCTGGTGGGATAATGAGCACAAAATATTTAATAATAGATAAGGAAAGTACTGTTGGTAGTGCAATAAAAGAACTAAAGAACAAAGGCAACAATGGTTCTTTCCTTAACATATATATAAAGAACAACAAAGATGAAGTATATGCTAGTGTACCAATATCTAGTATTTTTTCTTTTCCATCAGATACACCTATAAGCAAGCTAATGGACGAGCACATTACAACCATCCCACTAAATGTACATCAAAGCAAAGTTATATCTATCTTCAACAGATACAGTCTTTTTGAGGCCCCTGTTATCGATAAAGATGGCAAAATGATGGGAATTATAACTGCTGATAATATATCAAAAATAGTTGAACAAGAAGTAAGTAAAGATCTTTTAGAAATATCAGGTTCTTTACCAATAAAAAGCACAACATGGTCAAGAGTACCGATGTTATGCGTGTCTTTTCTACTTTTACTATTATCTTCTTATTTAATTTACAACGAACTATATTTCATCGATCAGCCTTTATTAGAACTATTGTCCTTTACCCCTATATTAGTCATATTCCCATCTTTAATATCTTTTCAGTCCTCAAGCTCTACTTCAAGAGATTTTGATATTGGGTTAATAGATCTAAGCGATATCTTTGGCATCATAAAATTAGAGTCAAAAATATCTATATTATTTGGACTAGCATTTTGTTCATTATTATTTTCTGGCCTTTCCTTTTACATACCTGGAACAGAAAAGACACATCTTATTCTGTCCATAATATTATTTTTGAACATGATTCTTGCATCAATATTAGGAGGGATATTTCCTTTCATATTAAGAAGAAAAAGTTCATCATATCTACCGGTATCAGCACAAATCATAATACCAATAACAACTTTAATATGTCTCACTTCTTATATACTAATCTCTAGATATCTACTCTCTATAAATATAATACCAGACACATGGAAAATATTTTGAACGGAACATTCATAGAACCAACGATAATACTTACCAAGAAAGACTTCGGTGACGGCCATATACTCGTAACCGCCATAACTAATAATCGTGGATTAATAAAAAGTTTTGCCTTCGGTGGAAGAAGATTATCGAAAAGATTTAAAGGTGGCTTAGAATATTTCAAGATAATAGAAGCTGAATTCCAAACCAAAGAGAGCAACGGTGAAATGATCTTTACTATCTCTTCTATCAAAGAAATAAAGAGGACCTTCCCAAACATAATAAACAACGTAAACAAATTCATCACTTCTTGTTATATCCTAGAATTAGCCTCTATGCTTTTAAACCAATTAGAGCCCTGTGGAAAAAGTGGAAAAAGTTTTTTCGAAACAATAGAACAACATATTAAAGAAATAGAAGAAATACAAAACAACGACATGAATCAGCTGATTAATATAGCATACGAACTCTGCATGGTCCTTTTTAACGAAACTGGATTTACTTCAAGCATGATAAAAATAAATAATGCAAAAGAACAGCTCTATAGAATGGAACAACTACATTCTTCTATTCTTAATAACTCTCCAAAATCATTTGTAATGATGTATGAACTAATTAATAATTCCTGTTCGAGAGCAAATAACCCTGCACATAATCGTTAATTGAATCTTCTAACGACATAAACTCTTTTTTATATCCAGCATTTCTAAGAGAATTCATGTTGGCCTCTGTAAAATACTGGTATTTATTTCTTATATCCTCTGGCATATCAAAATATTCTTTTAAAACCTTCTTACACCCCAGGGATGACAACAACGAATCTGCAAGATCATTAAAAGATCTGGCGTGCCCAGTACCAACATTGAATATTCCGCAAACATTATTGTGCAAGAGGAAATTAGTTACAGACAGAATATCTTTAATATAAATAAAATCCCTTCTTTGTCCACCGTCTGGAAAATCCTTTTTATAAGACTTGAATAATCGTACAACACCCTCTTTTTTTGCCATAGGGAAAGATCTGTATATTATGCTACTCATAGCACCCTTGTGATACTCATTGGGCCCAAAGACATTAAAAAACCTCATACCAGCAACAAAACCAGTAAGACCATTATTGATTACCCATCGATCAAAAACTAATTTTGAAAAACCATAAGGATTAAGAGGATGCATCGCTAAAGTAAGATCACTTGAATCATCAAACCCCTTTGATCCGTCACCATATATAGAGGCTGAAGAAGCATATATAAATCTAACTTTTTTATTAATACACCATAAACACAATCTTTTGCTGTATTCATAGTTTTGGGACATAAGGTAGTCCATATTGAATTCAGTAGTATTAGCACAGGCCCCCATGTGTATCACAGCGTCTGGAATACCAAGATCACCTTTTTCTAACTTGTCTAAAAAAAGATCTCTATCAACAAATTCCTTAAAATTAATACCAGCTATATTTTTCCATTTGTCCTGTTTTGTGAACTTGTCTACAAGTATCAAATCTTTGGCGCCATTTCTGAAAAGGTCTTGAGCTATAACACTACCAATAAATCCTGCAGCTCCTGTTACAACTATCATAAAAATCTCCTTTTTATATTAGGCCAACAAAAGATATTATATACCCCACAAAGACATCAAACTACTAGCATTTTTTGACAACTCAGAGTAAAAAGCCAATAGAGGTGGAAAATGGAAGGGAACCAATCTCATTACAAAATAAAGAAAGGTGAACTTGTCCTTTTATTCATACTATTCCTGATTGGCGGTTCACTCATATTTGCTGTTGGTATAAGGCTAGGCAAAAACATACTACAAAACGATTGTCAGGCCATACTTGAGAACAACCAAAAAATGATAGAAGAACTTGAAGCTAAAGTAGACCCAGAAACTAAAACCCAAGAAGAAACCACCGTAGTATTAGAGAATAGCAACGCTAAAGATGAGGACAAAGTAAAAAAAGCTTATAGTGAACTTGGAATAAAAGAAATAACCTCTGAGATAAAAGGAAAATACACAATACAAATAAGCTCGTATCAAGACGAAGAAGAGGCTCAAAGAGAAGCAAGATCCTTGTTGGATGACGGATATAAAATGGCCTATTATATGGAAGCAGAAATACCCGGTAAAGGTTTATGGTATAGAGTAGGAATAGGTTTCTTTGATAAAAAATCAAGCGCAGATATGTTTGCAGAAATGTTAAAAAAACAAGGCAAGATAACAAGTTACTTAATAAGAAGAGTAGACTAGTGAAAGGTTCTATAAAAAATCTTGCACACTGTATAATAATGGCTGGTGGCAGTGGCACTCGATTTTGGCCTTTGAGCAGAGCTTCAAGGCCCAAACAATTCCTAAAAATAGTATCTAACAAAACCCTTTTAAACTTAACAATAGAGAGATTAAAACCATTATTTAACAACAAGAATATTCACGTTGTAAGCAACATCTCTACAAAGAAGATAATCAAAAAGGAACTCTCGAGGATACGAGGTATCAATTTTGTGTTTGAGCCAAAAGGAAGGAATACAGCCCCTTGTATTGCCTATATGGCTGCAAGAATATCATACTATCATAGCGAAAACGATATACTGGTCGTTTGTCCTTCTGATCATCTTATAAAGAAATCAGCACACTTCAGAAAGATAATATCAACTGGAATAAAAGTATGTAAAAGAAAAGATCAATTAGTTACCATAGGTATAGAGCCTAGCTCCCCTCACACTGGTTACGGTTATATAAAGAAAGGGGGCCTCATAGAATCCATAGACGGCGTTAAGGCATATAAGAGCAAGGGATTTAAAGAAAAGCCTAGTATAGACAAGGCAAAAGAATTTTTAAAAAACAAAGATCATCTTTGGAATGCAGGCATATTCATTGTTCGTGCTGGATATATTAATTATGCTGTAAAGCAATATATGCCAAAACTTCATAGTGGCATAAAAAAAATATCAAAGGCCTTTGGAACAAAAAAAGAAACAGAAGTCTTTAATCGTGAATTCCCAAAACTACCATCCATATCAATAGATCATGGTTTAATAGAAAAACTTCCATCCTCAATAACAATACCAGCTAACATCGGATGGGATGATCTGGGTGCTTGGAACAGTTTAGAAAAAATTATCAGCGATGAAGATGCAATAAAGATAAGATCAAAAGGTAATATAATCAAAAAACAAGATAAGAAAAAAATAATAGCATTGCTAGATGTAAATAATGTAATAGTTGTTGATACACCCGATGCACTATTAATAGCCAACAAAGACAGCGGTCAAAAAATAAAAGAGATCGTAGAGCTTCTAAAACAAAAAGGTTTTGAGGGATACATTTGAAAAAAGTCTTTCTAATATTTCTAGCATTGTTGTTGGTCTTAATAATAATATCTTTGTTTGGAATGGACATAAAGGTGTCAAAGATACTTTACGAGCCTGTTCCACATAATCAAATATGGCCATTGATGTACAAGTACGGAAATATCCTGCCAAACTTATGTGGAATTATAGCTGGAATATTACTTATAATTAGTTTCTTGCCATCAAACCTAGCTTCAATTAAAAAACACAAAAAAAAGTTCCTGTTCGTCTTATTATTGTTCATTATAGCTCCCGGCATAATAGTACAAACTACTAAAATAACTTGGGGGAGACCACGCCCCGTAGAGACAAAAGAGTTTGGCGGCAAATATGAATTCAGAACACCTTTCTCTCCAAATATTGAATTATTTGGCAACAAGAATGATGGAAATTCTTTTCCTAGCGGACACGCAGCCAATGGATTCTTTATGATGTTCCCTTTTTATATACTAAAGAAAAGAAAAGCGCTAATATTTGGCTCTCTAGGACTTATCTACGGGACTGTAATGTCTTTATCAAGGATCATACAGGGAGGCCATTTCTTATCTGATGTTGTAACATCGCTGTTTATCGTGTATATAACAGCAGAAGTACTTAAATTATTACTCTATAAACCTATAAAGGAGAGAACAGAATGAAGAAGAAAGTGATCATTATGGGCGCAGCTGGAAGGGACTTCCACAATTTCAATGTTTATTACAGGAACAATCCTAATTATGAAGTAGTAGCTTTTACAGCAACTCAGATCCCAGACATAGAAGGAAGGAAATATCCTGCAGAACTTTGTGGATCAAATTATCCAAAAGGGATTCCAATACATGCAGAAGAAGAACTACCTCAGTTGATAAAAAAATATAACCCTGACGAAGTCGTTTTTGCCTATAGCGATATTCCTCACGACAGAGTAATGGCTAAAGGATCATGGGTGATGTCAATGGGACCAGATTTTAGATTAATGGGTCCAAAAACAACCATGGTAAAAAGCACAAAACCAGTAATATCAATATGTGCAACAAGAACAGGATGTGGAAAAAGTCAGACGACCAGAAGAGTATCAGAGATATTAATAGAAGCAGGCAAAAAAGTTGTAGCGATTAGGCACCCAATGCCATACGGAGATCTTGCAAAACAAAAAGTTCAAAGGTTCAGCAGTATACAAGACCTTAAAAAACATAAATGTACAATAGAAGAAATGGAAGAATACGAGCCACATATCACAAGAGGCGTTGTAGTTTACGCTGGTGTTGACTACGAGGCCATACTCAGAGAAGCAGAAAAAGAAGCAGATGTTATTCTTTGGGATGGGGGGAACAACGATATACCTTTCTACGCATCAGACCTAGAGATAGTAGTTGCAGATCCACACAGACCCGGTCATGAAGTAATGTATCATCCTGGAGAAACAAACATAAGAAGAGCTCATGTTGTTGTAATAAATAAAATAGATACAGCTAATCTTGAAGACATAGAGATAGTAAGACAGAACGTAAGTTGTGTTAATCCTACAGCTACTATAGTAGAAGCAGCTTCTCCTATATTTGTAAAAGGCGGAGAATCAATAAGAGGCAAAAAAGTATTAGTCGTTGAAGATGGCCCAACCTTGACACATGGAGAAATGCAGTATGGTGCTGGGTTCGTTGCAGCACAAAAATTTGGAGCCGCAGAAATAGTTGATCCAAGACCTTTTGTTGTAGGCGAAATAGACCAGACTTTCAAAAAATACCCAAACATAGGTCCTATACTTCCTGCAATGGGGTATGGTAAAAAGCAAATAAAAGATCTGGAAAAGACCATAGCTAAAGCAAAAGTAGATTTTGTTATAATAGCCACACCGATAGACTTAGGTAGACTAATCAAGATAAAGAAACCTAACGTTCGTGTTGGATATGAACTACAGGAAATAGGACAACCTTGTTTAAAGAGCATACTTAAACAGAAAAAATTCATATAAAAGAGATAGATAAAAAAGGGGGACACAAAAATGTATCCCCCTTTTTTATCATTCATTGTTGCTCTTCTTTTTTGCCCCAATTAGAAATAAAAGAAACATTACTCGCGTATATTTCATAACTGGGTACTTTTGATTCTTCATTTATTATGTTCCGGATCTTGCCCTCAACCAATACCATCGATCCTTTCTTTAGCAACTTTTCACATGCATCTGCTGTTTTGCCCCAAACAACGACTTTGTGCCAATCAGTTCTTTTGATCTTTTCTCCATCTCCAGATTTAATGAAATCGTTGGTTGCAATACTAAAATTAGCGACTTTCCTTCCTGTACTTGTTGACACACATCTTGGATCAGCACCAAGATGACCTACAAGCACCACTTTGTTAGTAGAATTCATGTTCTATACCTCCAAAAAAATATATGAGCATAAGAAGCAAGAACATGACCTGCCTTTGATAAAGAGATTATTTAAAATAATGTTCAGATATTTATACTGTTTGTATGAAAGATATAAGTGGGCAGGCTAATTTTAGCCTGCCCACTAAAAAACTAAGCTTTGAATGCACGGAAAAGATAAATAAGGGCAGAAATACCTACCAAGCTGTAAATTAATCTTGAAAAAACAGACATGTATCCAAATAGAAATGCAACAAGATCAAAATTAAAAAGTCCTACCAATCCCCAATTCAAACCACCAACGATGGTTAAAATAGCACAGATCTTGATAATAGTTTTCATCTATAGTCCCTCCTATTATGATGAAAATACTAAACCCAATATAACTAAAGTCAACTATATCTAAGGACGGAATTGCTTAGAAAATATTTCATTGATACATCAGAAACACCACCGAAGGGTTCTAAAAAAAGCATTATCTCTTCACAGTTCAAAAGAATATCTCTCATGAGTTCCATATCAAGATCTCTATTTGGTTTATATTTGTTATCCGGTTCGCCAAAATAATCTGTTATGGTAAAACAATCCAAATTATTAAGCTCGTTATCTTCTATATTGGATATTATTTTTTTTACGTTTTTATCTTTTCCTTCCAACATATTATCTACAAGATCTTCTCCATATCTTGCGATAAGTTCTTCTCCTATCAAACCAACAAGAATATTACTTTTTCTAGCTATAGCCTCATTATTAGCTTCTGGATCGTTATCTGCTAAAAGAATTGTAGGCACAAACAACAACATCATTAACATTATTTTCATTCAAGTATCCTCCCTATATAAGAGGAATAATACATGAAGTAAGTGAAACTCTTCTTAAAGTTTTGTGAATTATTTGTGATATCAAAAAAACCAATATGGTTTATAGAGCAGTATCTTCCTCTCTAATTTAGTTATTAGATCTTTTGATTCTTCAGAAATAAAAGCGTCTCCACATTCAAGATATTCTATGTGAAGCTCTTCATATATATCCAATATTGATTTTAGTATTTTTAATTTTTTAAACCTGTTCCTACTTAATCTGTTAAATAAAGATAGCGTGGAGAACACTGTTTTAAATGACTCTACAAGTCCAAGTTCATTTAGAGCTTTTGTAACACTTGAACCAGAAAAAACAGCTTCACCAAAGAAGCCATTTCTTCCATCCCTTACTGTTACATCAAGATCTTCCCAAAAGGCAGGGCCATGACTAGCTTTTCTTATGACCCATGCTCTTATAGAGACTGTGGGAGAACTAGAAACCATCCTTACAGATTTTCTGAATTCAGATCTAGCCATATATTTATATTTCTTAAAAACATCCTCACCATATTTTGAAAGTATATATCTGCCTAAACCAGCATAATAATTTTTTAGTATTCCTCCTAACTCACAAGCAAGAAGTGCAGATCCGCTATATTCAAGAGGTGTAAGATATTCTTTATTAAAAAAGGAGGCGAATTCACGTCTAGTTTTTTTATTCTTATTTATGGAAACCACAGATATCTTAAATCTTTTCTTTTCTATCACTTCTTTAGCGACGTTACCACCACTAGCCCATATTATATTATCAAAAGGTATTCCATTCTTTTCAAGCCATCTGTGAGGAATATATCCTTTTCCTATAAAACCTTTAGAGACTAAAACATATTGTTTATTTTTATAAGAATCGGGAATACATAGCTTTATCTTATCTATCATAGAAGGAATAACGTTAGCAGGAACACTGAGTATTATATATCTGGCTTCTAATACTTTTTTTAGTTCATGTGTAAAATCAATATTAGCCTCAAAATGATGAATAAAACTCCTATTGGTGCTTATCCTAGTAACAGAGCTAAATATGTTTCTTACAGATTCTACATCATAGAATAATATATTTAGTTCTGGTCTCAAAGAAGCAGAAAGGGCTACACCAAAATCACCCGGCCCTATTATTCCAACATCATATGGACGATAAGTCGAATTTATATCAACTCCATCTTTGTAAGAAGCAAGGGCAGATATAAAAGAACTGTAAGACGCCTCAGACAAAGATAGTTCAATTCTATTTAATGGTATTCCAGCCTCTATGAAACGGCTATACATTTTTAGATCTCTACTTTTCTACTACGAATGGCAATTTTTTTGCTAGTGATTTAAAACAAGTTTTACTCTTATCCACCTCTTTGCCAGAAAAAAGATCTTTAAGTAAATTTGATTCCGTCCTAGATAATTTTGTAGAATAAAGAGTATGTTCTTCAAATGATTCCCATGTATATGGACAAACTTTCTTTACTATCTCTGCCATGGCTTTTGCATATTCACGTATTTCATATTGTGCATGGTCGTCTAATCTTAATCTTAGAAAATGTAAAAGATTCTTTAGATCTATCTGCCAATACCACTCTGTATAAAGGTTTAAAGGTAAACATACCCTTGCTAGTTCTCTGGCTATTCCATGTTCTACCATTTCTGTATAACTTTTATATGAATCGTTATTAAGCTCTTTTATTATATCAAGAACCTTCTGTTTTAATTCAGCAGGTACTTCGTCTTTTGATCTACCTTGTTTGTTGTCTTTGCTTTGAAAAGATATCATGTCTTCTGAAGGAGTATAGAACTCCTCTTTCATTACAGAATATCTTCCAGAAACTTCGTTCACTCTAGCTGTTCTATGACGAATCCATTGCCTCGCTACAAATATTGGAAGCTTACAATGAAAAGTAAAAACCACTTGTTCAAAAGGTGAAGTGTGTTCATTCATCCAAAGATAATCTATCAGCATCTTGTCTTCTCTTACGGTCTTTGTACCTTCTCCATAAGAGACCCTTGCAGATTGTACTATTCTTGAATCATTACCGTAATAATCTACGAGCCTGACAAAGCCCTTATCAAGCACCTTTATTTGTTTATCCATTATCTGTTCTGCTTCATTCACTATTATGTGTCCCATCACTTAAACCCCTTTATAAACTTAGTCCGTCCTTTAATATTCCTAAAGAAAATGCAACTTTCTTTATCTTTTCTTTTAGATCAAAGAAGTCTCTGTACTCTCCTATGTTAGCCTTCTTAACAAGATACATTATTCTATCTACGTCTGGACTCTTCATTGTTATTAACAACAAGAGTTCCTCATAAACATATTTTATATTAACCACGTAGTTCTCAAGTAATATGGAGCTCTCAAAAGGTGTGTCCTCAAACTCTACTCCTATTCCTGGACTAACATAATCGTCGTCAGAAACAGGCTCAACAACTCTTACCACTTTTCCTCTTGCCTGTACTGTTTTATCTGTCCCTACTACAGGGAATAAACACCTAACTGATGCACCAACTTTCAAAAAATCAACAGTCTCTATAAAAAGACCAGAAACAGATACATCCCTTGCATAGTAAACTTTGGGCACACCATCCGTTGAAGTAGACACAAGAATAACTTTTGAATTCAAAGGTGCTCTTGCATGTCTTCTTCTGTTTATAAGACTATCGCTAACACCAAAACGGCCAAACATTGGGATACCCTCCACTAATTTAAAGTAGATTAGCTGAAAGCTCCGCAAGTTCAGAACGTTCACCCTTCACAAGTGTTACGTGCCCAGCTATCTTTTGGTCCTTAAACCTTTCTACAACATAACTCAGACCATTGCTAGACGAATCAATGTATGGATTATCTATCTGGAAACAGTCTCCTGTAAGCACTATTTTCGTGTAATTACCAGCTCTTGTAAGAATAGTCTTTATCTCATGTGGAGTAAGGTTTTGAGCTTCATCAACTATAAGATACTGATTAGCTATACTTCTGCCCCTTATATAAGTAAGTGGTTCTATGTTCAACATACCCTGATTGATCAGCTCCTGCCACTTTCTTGCTCCTCCGGGTCTTTTCTTACCACCTTGTGCATTAGATTCACCAGAACCTAATATATATTCAAGATTATCAAATATCGGAGCCATCCATGGATTAAGTTTTTCCTCTATGTCTCCTGGCAGATAACCTATATCTTTACCAAGAGGGAACACCGGTCTAGATACCAATAGTCTTGTGTAAGTTCCGTCGTCAATGGTCATTGAAAGACCTGCCGCAAGAGCTAACAAGGTCTTACCAGTACCAGCCTTGCCTATAATACTTACTAGTCTGATGTCGTCGTTTAACAACATGTCTAGTGCAAAAATCTGTTCCACGTTCTTTGGAGTGATACCCCACACACCCTCTAAAGCACCCCTGAACAAAGGAACTACCATCGCTGTATTTAGATCATACCTTCCCAATGCTGTATGTGATCTATCTGCAACGTCTCTTAATATTACATATTCATTAGGAAGTATACCCGCTGTGTTCTTAAGTCCATCAAGACCTATTTTCTTTTCCTTATAAAAAGTATCGATATCCTTTTTCATACATTCTATGTAGCGGATACCAGAATATAGTTCGTCTACTTTTTGATCTCCCGGTTCATAATCTACGGCTTTAAGACCCAAAAGATCTGCTTTTATCCTTAAATTTGTATCTTTAGTTACAAAGATAACCGTTCTTCTGCTGTCTATTTTTTTGTGCTTCATCGCTGTTGATAGTATGGCGTTATCAGCTTTGTTGTTATCGAACACAGCAGGAAGACCAACATTCTTATCGTCTGGAATATCAATATAAAGGGTTCCTTTATTATCTAAAGAAACACCTTCCATAAGGTTGCCTTTACTTCTCATTTCGTCAATAAAACGAGATATCTGCCTAGCATTTCTTCCATTTTCTGTAAGGTCTTTTTTAAATTTATCTATTTCCTCTATTACAGTTATAGGGATAACGATATCGTTGGCCCCAAACTTGAGCATTGCAAGAGGATCGAACAACAGAACATTGGTATCCAGAACGAACGTTTTTCTTTTCATACCTTCCCCCTAGGTACAACTTTGCACGCGGCAAGTATTATCCTACTATATTCCTTATTGAACCTTTCAAGCACTGACTGAGAAAACTGAATTGGATCTATTTTATATTCCTCTAAAGAAGCTGTTTTTACAGGAGTCCCTTTTGTTGTGACATTAATACCAATATGCATAAGAGTAGAAACTGGAGTTGCCGTAGCTATTGCTATAGAAAGTTTGCCGTCCTTTATAAAAAGATCATCGCCTTTTTTTGTTACATTAATACCTTTACTAAGTAACTCATTCTGTATTTCAGAAACAAATACACTTAGTAGAGTAGAACCAAACAAACAATCCTTTCCGAATATCTCTGTTATGAAATGCAGCATCCTAGACGAACAAATCTGTTCTTTAGCCAAAACGTCCTCTAAGTCTACCATGTTTGAATATGGGATATCACAAGATCCAACGAAAGAAGCTACAGCGTCTCCCATAACACCAGTGTTCTTATATATCCAATGTGGACTTAATTGGCTACCGTCGTAATTTATATCTTCATTGAATTGCCTTATTTCAAGAAAAGACCTTTCCATTCACTCTCCATCCCGTTGTCTTTAAGTGCTCCCTTAAGCCTAACACAAGATTCACAGGTTCCACACATTTTTTCGAAACTTTCGTAACAACTCCAAATAAGTTGTATAGGTAGATTATACTCCTTCATGAGAGGATATAGGTCTTTTAATATGCTTTTCTTATCTAATTCTGCAGAAAAGGAATGTAATTTTGGATGACTAAGTGTTGATAACTTGAATAGTTCCTCACTCCCTTGTATAAAGTTAACACTATTATCTGGATACCTAAGGGCTTCTTCCTTGTTTATACCTATAACAATTACATGATAATGGTCTGACTCAGCTACAGCGGCAGCAACATTAACAAAGACACCGTTTCTGTTTGGAACCCACTCATTAATTTTATCGTCCTTGTCTGCATGGGTTTTGTCTTTGTACTCCGTAACTTTCCTTGAGTAATCTAGTAAGGTAGAAGAAAGCCCCCTATACCAAGGAAGATCTATCCTTATAAGTTCCAAAGAAAGCATTGAACAAATCTTTTTAACTCTTACATATTCATGTGGTGCAGCTTTTTGTCCATAATCGAAAAAAAGTACAGATACTTTATTGTATCTTTTTTTAGCCAACAACAAATTGTATACCGAATCCAGTCCGGAAGAACAAAGCACCAAAGCTTTTAAAGGCTCAGGCTTTGTAAACAGCCCGTGCATCATCTGACTCCCATACGGTCACTTCAAGTAAACCGCTGAATTTTTGTTTTAGCTCATCATATATTACTCGGGCTAAATTTTCTGCAGTTGGATTCAATGTATCAAAAGGCTTTACCTCGTTGATGTATTTATGATCATATCTATCTAGCAAAGTATTTAATTCTTTTTTAAGTTCTACAAAGTCACACAAAAAGCCATCACTGTTAAGCTTGTCACCGGTAAGACAAAGCTCTACTTTCCACGTGTGTCCATGAAGATTTTCACACTTGCCTTTATAGTTCCTTAGATTATGGGCGGAGCTAAATCTACTAAGAACCCTTACTTCATACATAGTTTATTTATAAGGACAGCTTTTGATAGGTCTTTACTATCTTGGAATAGTAAGATTTGGGAATGCTGTTCTTCTCCTTCAACATACGGTCAACCTGAGCAGGGCCCCTGTTATATGCAGCCAAATAAAGTTGCATATTATTATTATATTTGGATGAAAGTTTCGACAAATAATATGTACCTATATGTACATTCGTGCCAATGTCCGTAAAAACCTTATCGTTATAAGGCAGACCCATTTCCATACATAAGGTTTTTGCTGTTGCAGGCATTAATTGCATCAATCCCCTTGCGCCCATCGGAGATCTTGCATGTTTATCAAAAGAAGATTCCACAGTTATTACAGATATTAAGAGCATCGGATCTATATCATATCGTGTAGCAGCACGTCTTACTTCTTTCGCAAGAGTAGCAATCTCATGATCATTAAGTTTTTTCATTCCTTTTACTTCCATAAAATCAGCTATAAATCCCTTAAGCTGGTTCAATTCATGAATTTCATAGGTTCTGATACTAAAGAAAGATAAAGAAAAAACCATAAATACAATAGCAGATATACTAGCTATAAAAACCCTGTTTTTATGAAGAAAAGGCTTTATTATCATGTGTTTAGAAAACTTCTCGTCAAAATAATATTTATACTTGGAAGTACTTTTAAAATTAAAAGTCATTAACCCCTCTTATAAGCAACATCACTGCCTATAATAGTTTTGTACCAAAAAAAACGTTTTAAGGTCAAGCACTAAATATCAGACTATAACTATTTGTAATTAATAGGTTTTTATAAAATGTCCACCATAACGTACTGAATCCTCTTTGTTCCATTCCACTCATTTATGCTTGGTCTAAAAACGATATCAGTCACAGCGCCAATGTTTTCAGCCAAGTTACCCATATTAAAACCTATGGCATCTGCCCCATTTTCAAGTTTTAGTTTTAAGTGTTTGCCCTTCAGGACTTTCTTGTCAAAAACTTTTACCTTTGAAACAAAAAGTGGAGCAGGATTGTCTGATCCAAAAGGCTCCATTCTTGAAAGATCGTTCAAAACTTTCATATCAATTTCACCAAGCTTAACTTCCATATCAATATTTAAGGTCTGTTTTGTTGGGCAAGAATTGAGCTGTTTTTCAATACTAGACTCAAAAATAAGTTTAAATTCTTGTATCCTTTCTTCTTTTATACTCATTCCAATTGCCATTTGATGCCCGCCAAAATCTTCAAACATGTCTTTGAACTCATAAAAAACTTTAAACAGATCTACCCCGGGAACACTCCTGGCAGAACCTTTATAAATACCTGAATCTATCTCTGTGAACACCGCAGTAGGCTTAAACCATCGATCAACTGATTTAGAAGCAAGTATACCTATAATTCCTTGGTGCCAATCTTTAGAGCTAAGAGTGATAGTGTTCATTCTAGCAAAAGCTTCTGGATCTTTTTTTTCTATAGTCTCAACAAAAGAACAAATCTCTTCCCAAGATCTTTTTTGAAAGTTCATTCTTTTGTTGTTCTCTTCCTGAAGTATCTGTGCAAGATCTCTTGCTTCATTATCATCGTTAGTAAGTAAAAGTTCCACACATCTTGATGCGCTTCCCATTCTTCCAGCAGCATTCATTCTTGGCGAAAGAACAAATCCAACAGACTCATAAGTCAATTTGTCTTTTAAACTACTAAGCTCTATTAAGGCACTAAGACCTCGACGAGGATTGTTGTTCATCATCTCTAAACCTTTTTTAACAAGTATCCTGTTTATCCCCTGAATAGGGACAAGATCTGCTATGGTGCCAAAGGCTACCATATCTAAATATTCTTTAAGGTCTGGTTCTTTTTTATCATTAAAGAATCCTTTATCCCTTAATACCTTTCTTATGCCTATCATAAAATAATAGGCGACACCCACTCCAGAAAGATCAGAAAAAACTTTTTCCTCTCCATTTTTATGAGGATTAATAAATGCAAAAGATCTAGGATATTCCTGAGAAACTTTATGGTGATCCGTTACAATAAGATCTATGCCATTTTTCATACAATATTCTGCTGTTTCAATATCGCTGGTGCCACAATCAACTGTTATGATCAATGTCACGCCTTTTTTCTTTAGCTCATCAACAGAACTAATGTGAAAACCATACCCCTCTGCAAATCTTTCTGGCTGATAAAATAGTACATCCGCACCCAACGACCTTAGAAAAGAGGTTAAAGAAGCTGTAGCAGTAGATCCATCTATATCGTAATCACCATATACAGATATTTTTTCACCACTAATGACTGCTTCTGC
Organism: uncultured Bdellovibrionales bacterium; assembly: GCA_964411885.1. Lineage (GTDB taxonomy): Bacteria > Bdellovibrionota > JAFGOL01 > JAFGOL01 > JAFGOL01 > JAKLHL01. Next base: position 22,492 of record CAYPMK010000001.1, on the reverse strand, counting down.
AACTCTTTTAGAACCTTTTTCAAGCTCACTCAAAAGAAATGGATCTGGAAGTTTTGCTAAAGAAGGATTTAAATATTCATATACAGAGGCCTTGTCTGAATAACCCCTATTCAAAAGTATTTGACATACTATTATAGAAAGACCAGTCTCTATAGAAAGGTCTTGAGCCTCTTTTGTTATATCAGATATAACATTCCACTTACATTTCGACATTACTCAGCTGTTTTCTTCCCGAATAATCTTTCCATCAAAAGTATTACCGGTGAAGCAATAAAAACTGTTGAGTAAACACCAGAGACCATTCCAACTACAAGAGCAAGAGAAAAATCTCTTAGGCTGGAACCTCCAAAGATAAATATCATAAGAACACAAAGAAAAGTCACTAATGTCGTCAAGATAGTTCTGCTCAAGGTTTCGTTAAGTGCCTTGTTTATCATAATAGGTAAAGACATCCCTTTGTGTTTATCCATTACCTCTCGTATTCTGTCATAGATAACTATAGTATCGTTAACAGAATATCCAACTATCGCCAAAAGAGCAGCAACAGTAGAAAGGGTGAACTGATAACCAGTTATAGCAAAAATACCGACTGTAAAAAGAACGTCGTGTATCAAAGCAACAATAGCTCCAGGCGAGAATTTATAATCAAACCTTATTGCTATATAAATGAAGATCCCCAACATTGCATATATAAGGGCATATATAGCGCTCATTTTTAACTCTCTACCAACCTTAGGACCAACTATCTCTATTTTTCTTATGTCGTAACTACCTTTATTAAAAGTCGTTTCAAGTTTAAGTTCTATGTCCTTAGTAACAACGTTAAGATCAGCTTCTGAACCTTTAACTCTTATTAAGTATTCATTTCCAGTTGCATCACTAAATTTTTGTACCTGAACATCACCAGATTTAATTTCCTGCATAACAGTTCTTAATTTTTGGCTATCAACAGAAGCATCATCGAACTTTACCTGCATCTCTATACCGCCAGTAAAATCTACACCGTAGTTAAGGCCTTTAGTAAAGAAAACGAACATCATTATACCTATCACTATAATGGATGCTATCACCCCTATACGACTTGCTTTTAAAAAATCATAATTCGTGTTGGGTTTAACTATGTTAAACATATTAAGCTTTCCTCCAGATTTATATACTAAGTTTTCTTAAGTAGCCTTTTTCTATTAGATACTCAAATATCCATCTTGTTATATATACTCCCGTAAAAACAGAAGTCGCGATACCTATAAGTAAAGTTACAGCAAAGCCCTTAACAGGACCTGTTCCATATTGTAACAACACTATACCAGCTATTGCTGTAGTTATATTAGCATCAAGGACAGTCCAGAGGGCTTTATCATAACCTATTTCTAAGGCAGCTTTTCCAGTATTCCCTGATCGTATTTCTTCTCTTATCCTTTCATTAATAATTACGTTAGCGTCAACACTCATACCTACGGTCAAGACTATACCTGCTATACCGGGAAGAGTTAGTGTGGCACCGAACAACATCATTAAAGCCATGAGTATCACAACGTTCAACACGACAGCTACGTCTGCAACTGCTCCAGAAAATCTGTAGTATATCAACATAAAAAGAACTACTATCAAAGCTCCAAGTATAAAAGATAGTTTTCCTTGCTCTATACTATCATTACCAAGAGATGGACCAACAACTCTTTCTTCTTCAAAAGTAAGTTGTGCAGGAAGCGCTCCAGCTCTTAATACTAAAGCTATGTCTTCCGCCTCTTGTTGTAATTCACTTATAGGTCTTCCTGAGCCAAGTGTTATTTGACCCTGATCACTTATTTTTGCTTGGATTACAGGAGCTGAATAAATATTTTTATCAAGCACTATTGCTAATTGTTTACCGATATTCTCTCCGGTGGTCTTTTCCATGTACCTTGCACCGTTAGTATTCATCTGGAAGCTAACATATGGTTCGCCAAATTCATTGTTGTATCCAACATAAGCATCTTTAAGATCATCTCCTGTAACTGGACTAGCTTTTTGTAAAAGATAAGGTTCCATAAACTTCTTTCCAGTTGATGGATCAACCTTTTTTTCGAAGAGAACCATCGTGTCTGACGGTATTTTGCCTTCAAGCCAAACATTAAGTTTATCTACATAGTCTGCATATGATGTTTTTTCATCATACACAACACCAGCCTCGTTAGCCTGATTAACAGCACTATATATTCTGTCTTTTCCAAAATTTGGATCGTTAACAACTATTTTAAATTCAAGCCTAGCTGTTCTTCCAATAATAGATTTTGCCCTAGTAACATCTTTTACTCCGGGTAATTGAACAACTATCCTATCTGAACCTTGAGCCTGTATACTCGTCTCATTAACTCCAAACTCATCTATCCTGTTCCTTATAGCCTCTATGGTCTGGCTTACTGCATTCTTTCTTATATATGATTTTTCTTCATTGTTAAGATCAAAAACAATCTCTCCATTACCAGATGCTGAAAAGATCATACCAGTATACTTAATTACTGCTTCTCTAACTTTATCCTCATCTGAAACATTCTTAAGTTTTACCGATACCCTACTAGTATCACCAACTCTTTTAACGCTATCAAATGGAATATTTTTTTCCTTGAATACCGCATCAAGTTTAATAGCATTTCTGTCTGCCTGTTCAACGACCACCTTTTCTACATCAACTCCAAGTACAAGATGTGTACCTCCCTGAAGATCTAGACCAAGCTTAAGGTCTTTTGGTGGCATTAATTTTGTTAGCCAGTAAGGTGCCTTAGCTTGTGAAATGTAGATAGGGGATGTAACCCATAAACTTCCAAGTATAAGTATTATTACAAAATAAAAACGCCATTTTGCGTTAAACATATTTTACTCCTTTACAAGATCTTTTGCGTTAGCAGTTATCATACCTTTTAACATTTTGATCTTAACGTCTCCCTCTAGTTCAAGTGTGACAAGCTTGTCAGAAACAGAATAAATTGTGCCTACTATCCCGCTAGAAGTTAGAACTTCATCTCCCTTTTTTAATCCTGCTAAGAATTGTTGATGTTGTTTTCTTTGTTTTTGTTGTGGCCTTATCATCAAAAAGTAAAAAATAACTATTATAAGAACAAAAGGCATTAACATGTTCAAAATGCCCATGGCTCCTTTAGGTGCTGTAGCGGCCTGTGCATAAACGTTAGTAGCTAGAAAAAGTAAAGTAAACATTGTGATCCTCCATTTAGGTAATTTTAATCAGACATTATCTTTATTATAATTATTCAAAAAATCAGCATAAAAATGGTCGTAATCGTTATTTTTAATAGATGTGCGGACCATATCCATAAAACGCATGAAAAACCTTAAGTTATGCAGTGTGTTCAAGTAATACGATAACAGTTCACCAGACATATATAGGTGTCTAAGGTAGGCTTTAGAAAAATTTCTGCATGTATAACAATCACATCCGGGCTCTAGTGGTTCAGGGTCCTCGGTATATCTTGCCTGTTTTATAGATACTTTGCCATTAAAAGTATAAAGACCGCCATTCCTTGCATTCCTTGTTGGAATAACACAATCGAACATCTTAACCCCATGTTTAACGGCGAATAATATGTCTTCTGGTTCGCCAACGCCCATCATATATATAGGGGTGTTAATCTTTCTTTCTTTGACCTTTTCCATAACAGAAGAAAGTATTTCATACATTTCGTTCTTTGGTTCACCAACGCTGAACCCTCCAAGAGCATAAGAACTAAAACCTATTTCAAGCAACTCATCTAAACTCCTCTCTCTAAGATCAGGATACATACCTCCCTGAACTATTGCAAAAAGATGACCGTTAGAACCAAGTTCTTGCCACTTTTGTTTTGACCTCTTGGCCCATCTTGTAGTTAAAGCCAAAGAACGTTCAAGGTAATTTTTGTCTGCTCCATATGGCGGACACTCATCAAAAACCATTTTAATATCTGCACCAAGATCGTCCTGTATTTGAATAGAAAGCTCTGGAGTAAGATAGTGTTTAGAACCATCTATATGAGAACGGAATTCAACACCGTCCTCTGTTAATTTTCTTAATTCATTAAGGCTAAAAACTTGAAAACCACCACTATCCGTTAATATTGGTCCATCCCAACCCATGAACTTATGTAGACCACCAAGTTTTTTTACAAGCTCATTCCCGGGACGTAGATAAAGATGATACGTATTGCCGAGTATTATCTTAACTTGAAGTTCCTTTAATATAGACGGTGGCATTGCCTTAACTGTACCCTTGGTACCAACTGGCATAAAAACTGGTAACTCTATGTCACCGTGTAAGGTTTTAAGTATATCTGACGACATTAATATTAAACCTGTTCGAACTTCGCAGTAAAATGTCTTAATACAGGAGCTTCATATATCATTTTCAAACCACGAATACTGTTCTTTTCCTTATTAACTATGTCGAGTATCTCTATCACATAATCCATATGACTTTGAGTGTATACTCTTCTTGGTATAGCAAGACGCACCAATTCCATCGGTGCTGGTCTGTTCTTTTTTGTTTCTGGATCCCTGTCCATCATAGCACTTCCTATCTCTACACCTCTTATTCCTCCCACAGCATAAAGTTCACAGGCAAGAGCCTGTGCTGGATATTGGTCCTTTGGTATATGAGGTAACATTGCAGCTGCATCAATGAATATTGCATGTCCACCCGGAGGTAATATTATAGGAACACCTTTCTCTGTTAATTTTTCTCCAACATATTCTGTAGAACGTATCCTATATGCAAGATACGACTCATCTACAACCTCTTTTAGGCCCTGAGCCATAGCTGCAAGGTCTCTACCTGCAAGCCCACCGTATGTATGAAAACCCTCCGTAAGTATAAGCATATTTCTTGCTTGTTGCGCAAGTTCGTCGTTATTGAGTGCAAGAAAACCACCTATATTCACCAGTGCATCTTTTTTTGCGCTCATAGTAGCACCATCGCAATAAGAAAACATTTCCTTTGATATTTCTAATGGTGTTTTATCCTGATATCCTTTTTCTCTCTTTTTTATGAAAAAGGCATTCTCTGCAAAACGACAAGCATCTATGAACAGAGGGATATTATGTTTCTCACAAACTTTTTTTGTAGCCCTAATATTTTCCATAGATACTGGTTGTCCACCACCAGCGTTGTTGGTTATAGTCATTATGACAACAGGAATATTACTTGCGCCTATCTCTATTATGGCTTTTTCTAATGCTGAAATATCCATATTCCCTTTGAACGGATGATCTAAAGAAGCTTGTTTACCTTCTGGTATAACAAGATCTAAAGCCTTGCTCCCAGAATATTCAACATTAGCTCTTGTAGTATCAAAGTGAGTATTACTTATAACCGTTTTCCCTTTTCCACCAATTATGGAAAATAGTATTTTTTCTGCGGCACGTCCCTGATGGGTAGGTATTATGTGCTTTAGCCCAGTAAGGGTTTTTACTTCTCTCTCAAAAGCAAAAAAACTTCTTGCTCCTGCATATGACTCATCGCCATTCATTATTTCTGCCCACTGCATAGAACTCATTGCAGAAGTACCACTGTCAGTCAAAAGATCTATAAGCACATCCTCTGCTTTGATATTAAAGAGGTTATATTTAGCACTCTTTAAAACTTCTCGTCTATATTCTTCTGTTGTCTGTTTAATAGGTTCCACCATTTTTATTTTAAATGGTTCTATCATAGTCTTTATCTTTCTCATAATTACCTACCCTTTCGTATCTTGTTTATTGAATCTTCATATTCATCTGTAACTTCGTCTTGTTCATCTGTTGTTTCTTCGTTAAGAAGTTGATCTTCTTCTAAAGGAGTTCCTTGTTGTTCATTATCTATCCCATCTTCTTGTTCTTCATAACCAGTAGGGATAAGGTCCTCTGTGGCTTCTGCTTCCTTGGCTTTTTTTGCTTGCTTTTTATTTGATGCAGCTTGCTGTGCTGCTTTTTTAGCAAGGTTATCAGCCTGTTCTTTTATTTCTTTTTGTTTTTCTGGAGACATAACTGTTGTCTTTAATATTTTTGGCAACTCAAGAGGCTTCACAAGTGATTTTTGTCCGCTATAGACAAGTTTTGTATAAGAACGAACTAACACATTTAACTCGTCAGCTTTTACATCTTGCTCTTGATCTTTATTATCTGAATCAGTTATGAACACATACCCTTCTATCGGAAATTTTATACCCCTAAGCATTACTTCCACTTTCTTAGGTGCAGATCTTTTAAAATAAGCTTCACCAAAATATTTAAGCCAAAAAGGAGGGACATAACCTATATCAACAGAGTTTGCTGGTAAAACTCCATATTTTTTATCAAAAGTTTCTATCAGCTTCTTTATTGTACGTCCTTCATCTGCAAGTTTAGATTTTAACATTGGTTCTTTTGATCTTATATAATTCTCATTTTTTCTTTCTGCAGAAGAATTTGGATACATATCCATAAGGTCGAATAATTTAACAAAACCTTCCTCTGGTTTATTCTGTCTGTCTATTAACTCTATACCTGTTTCATACATTGCCATGGCTCTTTTTTCTCGTGATCTTTCAGATAACCAAGGATAAACCCTTACAATACCGAACAACAAGAACATAACTGCTAATAATATAAGAACACCTTTTACGGGATATTTACCTCTAAGCTCCTCTTGGTCCAGATCTGATATACCATATTGAACACTTAGCGGCTGATTAGAATTGCTATACATTTGTGGGTTGTCTTCTTTTTTTGGCAATCCTGTAAGTGACTCTTTTTTGATCTCCTCATAATCAGTACTAATATCAAGTTTATTAGGAGCTTGGCCTCTTGGCATTTTTCTTCTATCGAATTCTTTGCTTTCTTTTATTTGAACCCAATTATCAAATCCTTCTTTCCACACATAATAGGTCCAAAATAATGTTTTATTATCTAAAGCTTCTTTTATGTAAGACGAAGAATATGGTCCTAGCTGATTCTCTCCATCATGGACATACCAAAGTTCATCAACAGGTTTGTCGTCTGTTTTTTGTGTATCTGGTTCTACTATTTCTTCTGGAACAAGCTCTTTTGGTGCCTGAACTAAGGGCTGATCACCGCCGGGGTTAAGCAAACGTCTATCGAATTCAGAAATATTATATATATAATCCCAATTTTTAAAACCATCCCTGAATATATAATCTGAATACTTTACAGTCTCGGTCTTAAGCATAGAGATTATCTCATCCCTTGAATAAGGACCATAGGTCTGCCTGTTTATGTTAACATACCAAATCCTGCCTTCATTCATAAAACACCACCTTAAAATAAAGATCTGATACTTTCATTAAATGGGGGATAAATAATACCCCTCTCTGTAATTATACCAGTAATAAGGCTATTTGGGGTAACATCAAAAGATGGATTTACAGCATTTGCCCCTTCTGGACATATCTTCTTACCGTTTATGATCCTAACCTCATCCAAAGAACGTTGTTCTATTGGTATGTCACAACCCTCTGGGGTCTTCAGGTCTATGGTGCTTAGCGGAGCAGCAAAATACATCGGAACCTTATGATAATTAGCCAAAACAGACACAGAATAAGTCCCTATCTTATTTGCAGAATCCCCATTAGCAGCAATACGATCTGCTCCAACTATGACTATATCTATTTTGTTATTCGCCATCAAATATCCACTCATGTTATCTGAAAGAAGTGTACAAGGTATTTCGTCTTTCATTAGTTCCCACATAGTGAGTCTTGCACCTTGCAAGAAAGGCCTTGTTTCATCAGCATATACGTGTATTTTTTTTCCTTGTTGTTTTGCAGCCCTCATAACAGATAATGCCGTGCCATACGCTACAGTAGCCAAGGCACCAGCGTTACAGTGAGTAAGGATATTCATCCCGTCCTCTATTAACTCGCTACCATTAACCCCTATCATTTTATTTATATTGGCATCTTCATCATACATAGCCAACGCAACGCTCAAAACTTTTTCTTTTACCTTGTTAACGTCATTTGTTTCTAAACAGCTTATATTAAACACATCCTCTATTCTTTTTATGGCCCAAAAAAGGTTAACAGCAGTAGGTCTTGTAGCTCTCATAACAGAAGTTATATGAGAAAACTCTTCTTTAAGGCCTTGAATAGTGTCCTTTTTACTTTTCACAACACCAAGAGCCACACCAAACACAGCGGCTATACCTATTGCAGGAGCTCCTCTTACAACCATGTCCTTAATTGCAACTGCCACTTGTTGATAGTCAGAACATTTTATATATTTTTCCTCTAAAGGAAGCACCCTTTGATCAATAAAACTTACTGAATCTGTCTCCCACTTTAATGTATAGAACATGCTAGAACCTCAATCCTTTTATTGCGTCTTTTAATTTATCCTTAACAGGCTCTGCGGCCTTCTTTATTTCTTGGCTAGCTTTTTGTTTTATCTTTTCTGCTTCTTTTTTCACTGTAGCTTCTATTTTCTTTTTCTCATAAGACAAAGCTTTTTCTGCTATATATTTTATTGTATATGGCCCGTCTAATCTTGGCTTTATTGCTGGCCCGTCCATGTGCAAAGGTAAAAAACTTTTTTCTTTA
>CAYPMK010000001.1:0-13852 GCA_964411885.1 uncultured Bdellovibrionales bacterium | reverse complement strand
CTAATGGTCTTTTTTATAGAGTTAACAGTATATCCGTTACAGTTAAAACTAAGATCACTAGTTAATATACCGTCTATAACACCTTTTAAACTTGGAAAGAAAGTGCCAACAGCCTCTGTCGCTTTAAGGTCTTTTATAGAGGCGCTACCATTATAACTAGGTGATCTTTCATCTAAACCCATTTTAAATGTAGCACCAATCGTTGAGTTAATAACATTCATATTGATCTTATTTATATCTAACTTATCTTTATTCACATGTGCGTCCAGAACAAAAGAATTTACATTAAGCTCACCGAATATCAATTTGTCTATTTTTGCTGACAAGTCTATTTTTTTATTTCCGACAGACTCTTTAATTGACTTAATGGTTTCTTTGTCTAGAAATGGTTCATCCCCTGTTTTTGCTGTATCTTGTTTTTTTGCAGCTTTGTTAATTTTATCTTTTTTTGTCTTGCCAGCCTCTTTATCAACATACTTGTTAAGATCTATATAAGAAGAATAAAGCTTGGCAGAAATAGATTCAGGTGATTTTGCCCCACTGACAGCAATAAGATTAACGTTGTTCTTTCCATCCTCATATTTAAAATTAACATCAAGGACTGGTTTTGAAGAAGTTCCACTTACTAAAGCCTTAAGTATAAAAGTTCCAGCAATACCTTTCTTTGCAAGATCTGGTTTTAGTTTATAAAAATTCCTTACATCATATTTAGGAGTAACAGCATTAATATTAAATTTAGGTTCTTTGGCGTCAAAGCCAGAAACAGTACCCTTAACATTCAGTAACTCTTGAACCAATATTAAATTAAGGTCCTTTATATCAAAGGAATTAAGATCACTGGACCCTACCAAAGTAAGTTTAACCGGCACGCCAACAGGTTTTTGAAAGGCTTCTCCTTTCAGATCAAGTCCTGTAGCGTCAAAAGATAAAGCAACGTCTACGGCCTTTGTATTACCTTTTAATTTTATTTTTGAGTCTATATTACCACTAGCCTTTGCTCCTTTTAGTGCTGTAAAAAGTGGAATAAGTTTTTCAACTGAATTTGGTTTTATATTAATGTCTAGATCAAAATTAGGTTTTTCTGAACTATAGTCAGCAATACTACCTTTTATTTGTAAAAGTCTACCAGCAAGGTTAACATATGCATCCTCTATCTTAGCTACTTTATCCTCTTCTTTGCCTTCGATTTTTGCATAAAGAACTAATTCTGTCCCCTTTGGTTTGTGAAAACTTGCTGTCTTAATATTCAATTTGCTTGCATCAACATTCAACTCAGCTTTTGCACTCTTACTAAGTGAAAGATGTGCATAAAGTGATAATGACAATTGTCCGTTAACACTCATCTCTTTTTCTTTTGCATCAATTGGTATTATGGTGTTAATGTTAACACTCCTTAGCACTGGATCAAGTTCCAGCGTCATATTCAAGCCTTTTGACACGTAAAGTTTTGCTGGAGCCTTATATTTAAGGTCGGCGTCTTGTATCTTGAAAAGTATCCTACTTATAAAAAGATATTTAGACACGTCAACATTAGAGGATTCTTTTTTTGGTATTATAACGTCACTAATACTATTGGTCTTGCCATCAGAGCTAACGTTGAGATCTGGTTCTATTAGTTTTAAAGTTATGCTTGGTTTCCCAAATATAAGAGAAAAAAGATTAAAACTTAACTTTGATTCTTTGCAGGCAAAGATAGTTTCTTTGTTAAATTTCTCTGACGCCTTGAACACAAGCCCGTCTATCTTAAAATATACAAGAGGGAACACCTTAAGATGCATATCACCTATTTCAAGCTCTCCCTTTGTGTTCTCTTTAACCGCCTTTTGAGCCAGTTGTTTAACATCATTAACGTCTACCAAGAAATATATAGCTAAAGCTATAATTATCCAAATGCCTACTAAAATAGAGGCAGCAAGACCAGTATACCTTAAAACTCTTTTTGCCTTCATGCTCCTATATCCTCCTTAGCTTAATTTTTTCTTAAGTATCTCATTAACTACAGAAGGGTTGGCCTTACCCTTACTTTGCTTCATTACAAGTCCAACAAGATATCCTGCTATATTAGTCTTGCCTTGTTTGTATTGTTCAACTTGTGTAGTGTTGGATGCAATAACCTCGTCAACTATAGCTTCTATTTGAGATTGATCCTGTATCTGTAATAAACCTTTTTCATTAACAATGTCTTTAGCACTTTTGTTATTAGACAACATTTCAACAAATACGCTCTTGGCAGTATTTTGATTTATAGAGCCACTGTTAACTAACAACAATAGTTCTGCCATAGCCTCAACTTTTATTTTGAACTCTTGTATCGATATCTTTTGTTCATTAAGCACTCTCATAATATCCGTTTGTACCCAATTGCTGCAAAGCTTTGGTTCTTTAACAATAGAGACAAGCTTTTCATAGTAAGAGGCTAAAAAAGTGTCAGAAGACAATACGTCAGCGTCATATTCATTTAATAAATACGACGACATCAACCTTTTTTTCTTTTCATCTGGCAATTCTGGCATATTCTGTTCTACACTTTTTATTTTATCTTTTTTAACTACAAGTGGTGTAAGATCTGGTTCAGGAAAATATCTGTAATCGTTAGCCTCTTCTTTTTTTCTCATACTTTTTGTTATTCCATTAACTGCATCAAAAAGACGAGTTTCTTGTTCTATTTTTCCACCTGAATCAAGTACCTGTGCTTGACGTTCCACCTCATACGACAGTGCTTTTTCTAGGAATCTAAAAGAATTAAGGTTCTTTATCTCTACTTTTGTTCCAAATTTATTTGCGCCAATTTTTCTTAAAGAAACGTTAGCATCACACCTCAAGTTCCCTTCTTCCATATTACAAGCACAAACACCAATACAATCAAGTATAGCTCTTAATTTTTTAAAATAAGAGACTGCTTCTTGAGGACTCCTCATATCTGGTTCGCTAACTATCTCTACAAGTGGAACCCCAGACCTGTTAAGGTCCACAAAACTACATTTGTCACTATGAATGTTCTTACCAGCATCTTCTTCCATGTGTACCCTTGTTATTCCGATCTTCTTTGATAAACCTTGTTTATCAGACAACTCTATATACCCATTAACAGCGAGTGGTTCTTCATGCTGTGATATTTGATACCCTTTTGGAAGATCTGGATAGAAATAATTCTTTCTAGCAAAAACACTTGTTTCATTTATCTTACAATTTAAGGCTGATGCTGTCATTATTGCATGATCAACAGCGCCAGAGTTAAGCACTGGTAAGGCACCCGGTTGCCCCGTACAAACAGGACAAATATTACTATTAGGAGTAAGGCCAAATTCTGTGGAACAAGAACAAAACATTTTGCTCTTTGTTAATAACTGAGCATGAACTTCAAGACCTATTATTACTTCATATGCATTGTTCATTTAACACTCACCCTATTAAAAAGCTCTGGTCTTTGTCCTTGCATAAAATAAGCTAAATTAAACAATGTCATTTCATCAAAATGTTTACCTATGATTTGTAGTCCTATTGGTAAGCCCTTACTATCAAAACCACAAGGAATAGATAGAGCAGGGATAGCCGCAAGATTAACTGGAACGGTCAAAACATCAGAAAGGTACATCGTCATAGGATCATCAAGTTTTTCTCCTATCTTAAATGCAGTAGTAGGAGCTGTCGGCAAAAGTATTGCAGAACAAGAGTTAAAAGCATTCTCAAAATCTTGTTTTATTAGTCTTCTTACTTTTGCGGCTTTTATAAAATACGCATCGTAATAACCAGCACTCAGAACAAAAGTACCCAGCGCTATCCTTCTTTTTACTTCTGCTCCAAACCCTTCTGATCTAGAATTTTCATAAAGATCTTTTAGTCCACTAACATTTGGCGTTCTATATCCATATCTTATACCGTCGTAACGAGAAAGATTTGAACTTGCTTCTCCAGTACTTATTATATAATAAGCATCAAGAGAATGTTTTGCATGAGGTAGTTTAACATCCTTGATGTCATATCCAGCCTTTTTGAATACATCTAAAGAACTCTCAAAACATTTAATAACATCTTTATCTATACCGTCTGATAAAAGTTCATAAGGCACACCAAGTGTACAAGGTTTAATTTTTTTGTTTAGACCTTTATAGATATCACTAGGAGGCAAAGATGAAGTATTGCTGTCGTTAGTATCATGGCCACTCACCGCATCAAAAGCTATTGCAAGGTCCTCTATGTTCCTTGCCATAGGTCCGGGTTGGTCTAAAGAACTAGCAAAAGCTATAACGCCATATCTACTTACTCTGCCATAAGTTGGCTTTAACGAGCATATTCCTGTATAAGAGGCTGGAAGCCTAACTGATCCACCAGTGTCTGTACCATAAGATATTTGGCAAAGTCCTGCAGAAACACTTACGGCACTACCTCCACTTGATCCACCAGGAACACGTGACTCATCCCAAGGATTAAGAACTGGGCCATAAAAAGAATGCTCATTCGAGGAACCCATTGCAAATTCGTCCATGTTGTTTTTTCCTATGATCACAGCCCCTTTATTTTGTAATCGACTAGCTACAGTTGAATCATACGCGCCAACATGATCAGAAAGTATTTTTGAGGCACAAGTTGTTCTGTGCCCCTTCATCACAAAAATATCCTTTAATGAAACAGGAATCCCCTTGATCATTTCATCAGAAAAAAGACCAGCATCTATGGTTCTCGTTCTTTCTATGGCCTCTTTTTCCATAATACTGATATATGAATTAAGATTTGAATGTTTTTTAGCCCTGTTTATGTAAAAATCTACCAGTTCCTTATATGATATTTTTTTATCTCTGACAGCAGAGTTTATTGTCGGTATATTGGAATTAAGGATATCAAAGCTCATTCATCATCACCTACTATTATGTTGGGTACGCAATAAAGATCATCTACTATTGATAGTGCATTGGTTTTTATAAGCTCACGTTCAGCTACAACAGGCTCATCAGTCCTTGTTGCACAATTATCTTTATCTATCCCAAAAAACATGGGTTTAATATTGTTTACTTCTACAGCATCTAAAGCCTTCATGTGTTCAAGTATCTTGGATAACTGTTCAGACAGTGTCTCTATTTCACTTTCTTTTGCCTTAAGAGCTGAAAGTCCCAATACTTTTTTTACTGTAAGTTTGTCTATACTCAAAAAACAGACCTCCCCGACGTTTTTATTTAGCACGACAGGTAACAATTGTCAGTATAATTTCCCCTTGTAGTTTCAGCCATTTAATTGTTTAATATGCATTGATGAGCTCTATAAGACCCCTTATAATAATAATGATTTTGAGCCTTGCAGCAACCCTAGCACAAGGTGCAAAGCCAGCCCTTTATGAGCAAAAAAGAAAAACAAAAAAAGAAATAAGACCATTGGTCAAATATCCACTACTAAAAAGAACAGACAAAAAAAGTGATGTAAAGAAATACCTGCCCTTTGAGTCCTCAAGATCAAGACTCATAACAAAAGAGGCTTCAACAAAAAAACCTGAAGAACTTAGAGCTATATACAATGATATTCGTGATACTGGTAGTGACGACGAAGAAGAATTCTACGATTACAGATCTAATAATGAGTCAAGCAGTGATCTTGCAGGTATAGGCGGAGATATAAAAACAGTAATTAAAAAACATCATTTTACATTAAGCGGAACACCTCATTCGATACAAGGATTGCCAATAATATATACATCTAAAGGTACTGGGTTTAACGTTGGTGCAAGAATATCCGTCGCAAACATTAGGTATGAAGATCCATATACCTACAAACTCTCTTTACAATATTGGAGTTCAGACAGAGGTTCAAGGAACCATGAGCTTTCTTTAGATATACCACATTTCTTTTCTTACAACTGGCATGTAAGAATAGCCTATACATACCCCCGTTCAATTACACAAAAATACTATGGTGTAGGAAACGATTCTGTTAATAACAAAGAATTTACGGACCCTGATTCCTCTGAATTCAAGTCAAGGACTTACTACCAATATATACAAACATATCCTAAATTAGCTTTTGATATAGAATATACAATACCTAATCAAGATATTTCTATCTACACAGGTTTTGCTCTTGATAAAGCAAGTATAGATCCTCACAACAAGGATGCTAGTTCGAAAATATATTCAGAACAACCATATGGTTATCAGGGTGGCAAAACCAACTACATTAAAGCTGGTATAAAATATGATTCAAGGGATTACCCTTTCAACCCTATGAGTGGAATAACAATAGCTGGTACATACACAAATCATGCAAAATTCATGAAGAGCGATTATGAGCACAGCAACGTAAATCTTGTTTACATGGGTTTTTTCTCATTCTGGAGATATTTCACACTTTCGCAAAGAGTTATGGCAGAACAAATGTGGGGAGATATGCCTTTTTTCTCTTTGTCTGAATTTCGTTCATACAACGACTATAACGGTCTAGGTGGATCAGATTTCTTAAGAGGAGCTCCTTCTTACAGATATATAGATAATCTTAAGTTTGTTAACCAATTTGAATTAAGGACAAGAATATTCAACGGTAAGATATTCAGTCAAAGAGTAATGATACATTTCAATCCGTTCTGGGACATGGGACGAGTTTGGGACAACAAGAAAAAGTTTACATTAAATAATTTCCATCATTCCTTTGGTAATGAATTCCGTTTTACCTGGAACGACAATTTCATAGTATCGTTCACCTTTGGTGTAAGTGGCGACGGCATGGCAACATATCTAACCTTCGGAGAATCCTTTATCTAGTTAGTGTATTAATGCTAGTGAATACTTCTTGGGACTAGGTCTACGTTTTCGACCATTCTAAGCCCCCTTTTGCTAAAATTGCTAGCTCGCCGCTGTCTCTCAGTAGCTCGCATCGGTCTCGTACGCAATTTTTACGCAAAATCTGACAAGAATGGTTTCCCGAAAACTCCGAGATAGTCCCAAGAAGTATTCACTAACAAAAAGCACATCTTAAAAAGTAATTAATGTTAATTACGGATGCAGTTAAAACAAAAAACAGCTTCTATCTTTTCTTGTGGTTCAAGTTCTATTTTGTCCAAATTATAATCTATTAAAAAAGTCCTAGACTTAGAACTTAACGCAACAAACTCCATTTGTGTTCTAGCGCTTTCATAAACAAGACCACAAGGTTTTGTTTTTGCGATCTTATCAAAGCTCATTCTTCCATCTGGATATACATACTTAGGTTTTAGGTCTTTAGATCCAAGAGGACAAGAATACATAACACCATCTAACATCTTTTCTGGAGCTTTTGCCCGTGGTGTTGCAACAAGAGCACTTGTATCTACAACTTTTAAATCGCCTTTAGCGTCTATGGTTGTTATGTATTTAAGATCACCAACATATACATAAGAAACAGTATCTCCTTTTCTTAAAGAGAATAAAGAAGCTCCATTTGTTTTTACACCTTTGAATTCTTTAAGTGATATTTTCTTGATATTACCTTTAGCCGTAACTATCAAAACATCTGAATCAAGGTTTTCGTCCACTACACCAACAACACTGATATTGTCTTTCAGTTTCAACAGTTCTTTTATATCAACACCCTTGCCATAGCGTCTCATTTCTGGAACAGAGAAAACCTTTAATGGATAAACTCTGGCTTCTGAAGTGAACACCAATAGTCTTTGTGAAAGATCTGCCTTACAAACGAATCTAACAACATCATCGCCTGTAAATACGACACTAGATTCTCTTTCACCCTGTTCACTAGCAGGCTCATAACGTTTAATGAATCCTCCATTAGTAACAGCAACTAGAACTTCCTTTGATGGAATAAGTTCATCAAGTTTCTTTTCTTCAAAATCACCACTTATCCTTGTTTTTCTATCGTCAGCAAATTTAGATTTTATATCATTGAACTCTTGTCTTAATATCTTCTTCACCTTCTGTTCGCTATTAAGAATGCTTTGAAGTTCTTCAACTAGTTCTGATAGTTGTTTGTGTTCTTCTATTATTTTATTAACTTCAAGACCAGAGAACCTGTAATTAGGCAACACAACCAAGGCTTCACTCTGTATCGGTGTT
This sequence comes from uncultured Bdellovibrionales bacterium, assembly GCA_964411885.1. Lineage (GTDB taxonomy): Bacteria > Bdellovibrionota > JAFGOL01 > JAFGOL01 > JAFGOL01 > JAKLHL01. Next base: position 5,822 of record CAYPMK010000001.1, on the reverse strand, counting down.
AAAAGAAACTCTTTTTCAACCTTAGATTTCAGGTCTTGTTTGTCCTTTGATTTTGGTAATATTTCTTTAAGATATCTTTCTTTTTGTTCCAACACCTTTCTATACCCTTCTAGTATGTGTTGTTTTTCTTTTGCCTTATTAAGCTCGAATAAAGTTTTTCTTCTTACAACTTCTTCTCTAAAATCTATAAATATCTGCAACATCCTTTTAAGACCTAGAAGTTGTGGTTTCCCATCTACAAGGCAGACCATGTTAATTGCAAAATTAGAATCAAGAGGAGTGTTCTTGTAAAGTTTCCCTATTATAAAATCTTCTGGCGCTGTTTTTGATAGGTCCAGAACTATCCTTACACCTTCTTGATCTGATTCATCTCTTATATCAGTTATACCCTCTATTTTTTTGGTTTTAATAAGCTCATATATCTTTGATGTGACTCTGCTTTTTACAACGCCATAAGGGACTTCTTTTATAACAAGTCTTTTTTTGTCTTTTTCTTTCTCAACAACTATATCTGCTCTCAGTCTAACTACACCTTTACCTGTTTCGTAGGCCTGTATAATACTACCATCGTCTATGATAGTTGCTCCTGTAGGGAAATCTGGTCCTTTTATTATAGCTAGAAGTTCTTTTATACTAATATCTGGGTCCTTTAATATTGCTATTAAAGCATCCATTACCTCTCCAATATTATGAGGAGGGATATTAGTCGCCATACCTACAGCTATACCAGAGGCACCATTTATCAAAAGATTAGGAAATCCAGAAGGCAACACTTGTGGTTCTTTATGAGTATTATTATAATTATCGGACATATCCACCGTATCTTTTTCTATGTCATTCATAAGATAGGATGAAAGTTTATCAAGTCTTGCTTCTGTATATCTGTATGCGGCGGCAGAATCACCGTCTAAGGAACCAAAGTTACCTTGACCCTCCACAAGAGGAGCTCTCATAACCCATGTTTGTGCCATCCTAACTAATGCATCATAGACGGCAGTATCACCATGTGGATGATATTTCTTAAGAACCTCTCCAACTATACCAGCACATTTAGAGAATTTTTTGTCATGAGTAAGACCTTCACTGTACATTGCATATAATATTCTTCTCTGTACTGGCTTCAACCCGTCACGAACATCAGGGAGCGCTCGACTTGTTATTACGCTCATTGAATAATCTAGAAAAGAACCTTTTATCTCATCTATATAAGAGATACTTTCTTCTGTATTTTTTGTAAAAAAATCTGGTTGAGTACTCATATATCAAGGTTCCTCACATTCAATGCATTTACGTCTATAAAATGTTTTCTTAAAGAAACGCCTTCTCCCATAAGGACAGAGGTAAGATCATCAGCCGCTTCTTCGTCCTCAAGATCCACCTTAAGTACTAATCTTGTTTTTGGGTCCATGGTTGTTTCCCAAAGTTGATCTGGGTTCATTTCTCCCAATCCTTTATACCTTTGTATATCTATCTTAGATTTTGCATAATCCATTATTTTATCAGACAGACTAAATATATCAGGAACAGGAACAGCCCTTCCCTTATCTAGCAAGTCCACATAATAAGGTGGATATGAAAGTGCTTTCAACTTTAAAGACGCCTTATCCATATCGTTGAACTCAGGAGACTTCATGAATTCATCGTTCAGAATAGTGCACATCCTCCTCCCACGTCTTTCACTGTTTATCTTTATTATTGTAGAACCCTCTTCTTTATCCTCTTCAAACACAACAGTAATTGGGTTTATTTCTGGATATAATTTTGAAAGAAAAGGGATATAGGTCTGTATCTCTTTTTTTAGCAACGATTTATTCTTTTCATCCCAAAGAGAGTCTTTTCTAATACTAGTAGCTCTTAGTATATGATCAATAATGAGTCTCTCTGAATTCTTTGCTAAAGATCTAAAAGACTCAGTATAATTTATGAGCGAGCGTATTAAAGACACCAATTCTTTATCCTTAAATGTCTTGTTCCCAGAAATACTAACAGCACAGTTTTTTTCTGCAACTTTTATAAGAGTATCATAAAGAGCCTCGTTGTTTTTTAGATACTCCTGCTTGTTTCCGTACTTTACCCTATAGAGTGGTGGTTGTGCTATATATACATGGCCTTTTTTTATCAATTCTGGCATCGCTCTATAAAAAAACGTCAGCAACAGTGTTCTTATATGAGAACCGTCGCTGTCTGCATCTGTCATTATCACTATTTTATGATATCTTAATTTTGATATATCAAAACTTTCTGCTATTCCGCAACCAAGTACTTGTATTAGACTTTTTATTTCTTCATTTTTTAATATGTCGTCTATGTTCTTTTTTTCTACATTAAGTATCTTGCCTTTAAGTGGTAATATCGCTTGTATCTTTCTGTTCCTCGCCTGTTTAGCAGAACCTCCCGCAGAATCTCCTTCCACTATAAAGATCTCTGCTTTTGATGGATCTCTTACTTCACAATCTGCTACTTTGCCCGGTATAGACGATATCTTATCTAAAAGCCCTTTCTTTCTTACTAAAGTTCTTGCTCTTTTTGCTGCTTCAGAAGCTTTAAACGCAACAACTGCTTTTTCACAAAGTTCTTTTGCTACAGATGGACTAGATTCAAGATACTCTGTCATCTTGTCATAGACGAATTTATGAACAGCGTTCCTTATCCATATATTAGTCAACTTGGTTTTTGTTTGACTTTCAAATTCTGGTTTTTTTGCCCTTATACAAACAAGAGCTGTTAGTCCTTCTCTAATATAATCACTTTCCAACCTTTGTTCTTTTAATTTTTTTTCATTATAATCATTAAGTGCTTTACAAAAACCGCTCTTAAAACCAGCTTCGTGAGTACCACCCTCTGGATTGTTTATTGAGTTCGTATATGATCTTACCTTTTCATAGTTTGTATCGTTATATTGCCAACCTATTTCAAGTAAAAGGTTCTCTTTGTTCTCCTCATATATATATTCACCCTTAAAAACAACTGCCGCACTTGGTACAACGACCATTCCTTCGTTATATTCTTCTATTAATGTTTTTATACCGTCTGGGAAAAAATAAACGTCTTCTTCTGCACCTTCTTCTTTGAATGTTATTTTAAGATTACTATTAACGTGAGCCATGTCCTTTAATTTATTGGACAGTATTGCTGATTTGAATTTTGTCTTTGTAAAGAACTTCTCATCTGGTTTGAAAGTTATTGTTGTACCACGTTTATCGGTCTTCCCTATTTGTTTTAGGGCCTGTACAGGTTTACCAAATTCATATCTTTGCCAATATCTTTTACCGTCTTTTCTTACTTCTACCTCTAAAAATTCACTTAGCGCATTAACTACAGAAAGCCCCACACCATGAAGCCCACCAGAATAGCTGTAAGCACCTTTTCTCATCTTTCCACCTGCATCCATGGTCGTAAGAACAACCTCTAGTGCAGATTTTTTTTCTGTAGGATGTTTTTCTACTGGTATTCCTCTTCCATTATCGCTTACCGTCACAACATTATTTGCGTGCATTATTACGTCTATTTTATTACAAAATCCATTCATTGCCTCGTCTATGCTGTTGGCAACAAGTTCGTCCACCAAATGATGCATACCTCTGGTAGAAAGATCCCCTATGAACCTTGCAGGGTTTTGCCAAACGGCTTCAAGTCCTCTAAGGACGACTATATCGTCTGCTCTTTGTTCTCTGTTCTCGAATAAATTACTCATAGTTTTATGCTCAACCCTGTATGAACTCCATAAAGAAATTCTGAATAAAAATATCTCATTACCATCAATGCCTTAAAAGAGATGGTCGGATATACATAATACTCAAAACCAAGATCGCCACTTACTATGGTATATCCCTTTATCCAACCTATATAATTCACAACTGTCATACCAAATCTTCTGGTGAAATATACATCATAATTAAAAAAACTAAAGCGGAAACCTGAGCCAGATATTTTGTCTGTCACGATTCGCTCCCAACCCAGCGTTAATTTTGGTTGAAAATGCCTTCGCGGGATCAGCCTTATTACAAAATCGGCAGACCACATAGTATCATCAAGCTCTCCGTTGTTATAAGTATCGTATGCAAGAGCAAGACCGAACCATTTTTTATAGAAGGATGGAGCTATTTTATATCCGCTGAATCTATCATTAGTCTTTGATAGCATCAGGTCTATTACCCCAGAAGCCCTATTAAAACGTCTTAATTGAGGCATATTAGCACTTTCATCAAGTGGATATTGGAACCAAGGAAACATTGGTGCAAGAAGAATGGACCCTCCAATTATACAAGCATCAGAATTAGAACAGCGTGTTAACAATCTACTTGCGGCATCATCACTCGTAATATCTGATTGAGAAAAAACATTACTGCAAAAAAGCAACAAGCAAAAGATGAAGATATAACTAATAGGTTTCATTTTAAGGGATTATAAGCTAAAATAATTTTCATGAAAAGCACCGATTATGCAAGAAAAGCTGGGACAAAGATAATTGCCACCCTTGGGCCAGCAAGCTGTAAATTAAGGCAAATAGAAAGGTTGGTAGAGGCTGGAGCTACTGGTTTTAGATTGAATTTTTCACATGGCGGATATGACTTTGTAAAAGAGGTAGTTTCGACCATAAGAACTGCAGAAAAAAAGCTCAACTTATATATACCAATAATGCAAGACCTTCAGGGACCAAAGATACGTCTTAATAATTTCACAAAGGACCTTGTAATAAAAGATGGTGAACAAATGAGTTTTGGTCTTTGTAAAAGCTCAGATCAAAACACTAGCAAAATCTGTATCGTTTATCCAAAATTAGCAAAAGAATCTAAAACTGGTGACAAGGTTTTCATAGACGATGGCAAAATAGAACTAAAGATACGTAAGATAAATAATGACAGCATAGATACCGACGTAATAAAAGGGGGACTTTTACTCCCAAGAAAAGGAGTTAATCTTCCTCATTCAAAGTTGTCTATCCCGTCGTTAACAGAAAAAGACATTCGTGATCTTGAATTTGGCTCTAAATATGAAATGGATTATATAGCGCTATCTTTTGCAAGGACAGCTCAAGATATAAGACACCTTAAGACTCTAATGAAAAAATTCAAATATCAAGCTTGTGTTATACCAAAGATAGAAAAACCAGAGGCAATACAAAATCTTGAAGGAATAATAAAAGAAAGTGATGCCATCCTTTTGGCCAGAGGAGACCTTGGTGTAGAGGTAGAACTTGAACACGTACCTTCTATACAAAAACATGTACTTAACTTGTGTAAAACAAAAAAAACACCAGTTATAGTTGCAACACATATGCTTGAATCAATGATAAGCAATCCACTCCCAACCAGAGCAGAAGTTACAGACGTATATCAAGCAGTACAGGATGGTACAGACGCAGTGATGCTTTCTGGAGAAACGGCTGTTGGAAAGTATCCTGTTGACGCTGTAAAGATGATGAAAAAAATAATAACAGAAAGTGAGCGCAATATCCCTCTTGAAAGAAGAACAAGTATATTAATATCAGAGAACACCGATGATGCCATAGCTATGGCCGGCAGAGCTATAACAGACAGCATAAATGCAAGGTTCATTTGCTGTTTTACCTCTAGTGGATGGACAGCAAAATTGTTATCCAAAACCGGACTTAAACATCCCGTAATAGCTTTTACTGGAGATGATCAAACTAGCAGAAAGATAAGTCTTTATAGAGGAGTCACCGCTGTTAACATAGGGGTTCAACTACCAAGTATAGATGCAATGTTTGAAATGGCTTCAAAGATATTAAAAGAAAGGTGTCTTGCCAACAAAGGTGATAAGTTAGTCATAGTTGCAGGTCAACCAATAGGTAGGTCTGG